>NZ_AJRE01000066.1:0-9382 GCF_000296955.1 Streptococcus sp. GMD4S | reverse complement strand
TCCTCCAGTACCACAGCCATGGTTGCCACCGCTCAAAGAGCGAATCGCACTAGACGAACTGGAAGAAGTGCAACCGACAGTAGCCTGGGGACAAGAGAAACCACTCTCTGTCCTCTTGGGGATGGCGGATATCCCGCAGGCCCAGAAGCAGGAAGCTGTCTCTATCAATCTCTCCAAGGATGGTCATATCCTCCTTTATGGAAGTCCGGGTACAGGAAAGACCACCTTCCTTCAGACTGCTGGTATGGACTTGGCTCGTAAATTCAGTCCCAAGGCCCTTACCATGTACTTGATGGACTTTGGTACTAATGGTTTGGCTCCATTGTCCAAGCTTCCACAGGTGGCGGATACCATGCTTTTGGACCAAACGGAGAAAATCTCTAAGTTTGTACGAATCATGGAGCGCGAACTCAACCGTCGTAAGAAACTCCTTGCGGACTATGGTGTTGGGACCTTAGACCTCTACCGTCAGGCCAGTGGTCAGGAAGAGCCGGCTATCGTCATCCTCTTAGATAGCTATGAAGCCTTCAAGGAAGAAGCCTATGAGGCGGAACTCTTCAAGCTCTTGGTGCGTATCTCTCGTGAAGGTCTCAGTATCGGGGTTCACCTCTTGATGACAGCCGGTCGTCAAACCAACCTTCGTGCTCAGCTCTACTCGAACTTCAAGCACCAGTTGAGCCTGCCACAAAATGAGGCAGGTGAAGTGCGGGCAATCGTGGGCTCTACACCACTTGCTATGACTATGGAAGATATCAAGGGACGTGCCCTTATGAAGCGTGAAGAGGTGGATGTCATCCAGCTGGCACTCCCAGTTTATGGAGCCAATGACACCCAAGTTCTCAACAACCTACGTCAGGAAGTCGCTTCCCTCCAAGAAGCCTGGACCGGCCAGCGCCCAAGTGCCATCCCGATGGTGCCAGAGGAGTTGACGATGGAAGAATTTTTGAATTTGCCTGATGTACAAGAGGCTATTGAGAATGATCAGATTCCTATCGGTTTGGAACTAGAAATGGTTGGAAGTGTCAATATCTCTCTTAGCAAATTTAAACACATGGCTTATGTGTCAAATGCAGAAGACGCTTTTGATAATATAACGCATCATTTATTAAAAACTATTCTTAGAATGCCTAACGTCCATATGATGTTGATTGATGCTTTCCAAGAATATGAAGCATATAATGACCAGGTGAAAACCTATGTTGGAAGCAAAAAGGAACTATCGGACATAGGAAATCAGCTAATCTATGAAATAGAACGCCGTCTTGAAAAAGGCATATCATCTGAGTGGATCATTTTTATACCTAATATGAGAGCACTAGTATCCGAAAGCGATTTAAATGATCAACAGCTTCAATTTATGTTTGAGAATGGGTATCGAGTAGGGATGAGGTTTATTATTGGTACTGATTATACTTATATTGGGACAAGCATCGACCCAATTCCTAGATACCTCAAAACAAATGTCCAATGGGTCATCTTTGGTATGCGCCTAATGGATCAAACCTTCTTAGATAAAGGAATGTATAACAGAGATGTGGCTCCAGATCTCGATCAGGTTTATTTACATTCTCGGAAAGAAGTCATCAAACTTAAAATTAGTAAGAATAAGTAAAACTATTTTTTGATACTTAAGATTCAACCCGGTCTTTTGACGATTTGATAGTAGAAAGGATAATTGAAAAGGTTATTGAACATGGGACAAGTAAAAAGTGAAAAAGGCAAGGCAAGTACTATTGCAACTGGAATTGTATCAGCAAGCAATAGCATTACAACTGCCGGTACAGTTACTAGGGATAAGACAAGCTATTATACCGCTAATACGGTAGGAAGAAGATTGATTATAAATGAGGCATCTATTGCTAAAAATATTCAATCGAAAATAAGTGAATTCGTAAAACTAATTCATAGTGTCGCAAATGAATTTGAAGTAGTAGATGAGAATATAAGTACAATGTGGCAGAATAATCCAAATAATGGGACAACCAGTCTACCTTCTCCATACTCAAATCCGTCATTTGTTCCTCAAAATAATTTATTTAAGGAGTGAGGATGGAGAAAAGAAAATTAGAAGATATTCAATGTAGTGTTCAACAGATTCAAACAAATTTATCCAAGCTAGAAGAAGAAAGAAATCAGTTTCTTTCCGTTGCGACGGAGATTATAGATCTTTGCCAATCGAACTTCATCCCATATAGAGAATTAGGCTATTATCCGTTATCAGTTAAAGATGAGATGGATCGCCTTGAAAATATAGAAAAGTTAAAAAGGAATGAACAGCTACTGGATGATTTTATCACCGAGAGGAAAGAAGAATTAAAAAAAGCAATGAGTAAGCTAGAGGGCGAAAAAGAGGAACTTCTTTTCCAACAACGCCGTCTTGAATCGCAAAAGGAGGGGAAAAATGGGTATTAAAGTAGACATAGGATCAGCAGACTCGCAGGGTAGCACAGCGAATACGGTATTAAGTAGCCGTGCGAATTATTATGACGCTGTCATTACTGCCTTTAATAAATTGATTTCAGAGGAAGAATTGAAAGGTAAAGCCTATGATAGTGCTAAGTCCTATGCGGAAAATATAATGGTTCCTCTAGTGAGAGGAGTTATCCTCTTTTCAGAGAGCCTGGGAGGAAAAGCGAGTGAACTACCGACTCTTTACCATGCACAAGTCGGTGAAGAAAGTCTAGATGAGGAGACACTTCAAAAGCAAATTGAAGCAGAAAATACAACTATTTCGACTCAAGAAGCTATTTTGAACAGTTTATCTGATTTGAAGAACATCGATTCTACTTATAAAAGTAATGTTCAAGAAATTATCTCAAATGCAACGAGTAAGCGAGATGAGTTACAAAAAAAATTAGAAAAGTTACAGTCATTTGCGAGCTCGACTAGTGGCCAGTTTTCGGATTCAGAAAGCTTACAGAGCTTAGTTCTTCAAGGTTTCGAACAAGTTACAGGTGACTTTGGAAAGTTTGATGGAACTTTTAAAATAGAGGGACAAGCCCCTTGGGCTAATAATATTAATAATGAGTGGAAGAAGCGTTCTGAGGTAATTCAAAATTATCAAAATGTTGTAGATAAAGTTAAAAATGAAACCGAATTAGATGAGACAGATATAAAGGCAATTGCAGAGTATGGAAAACGGTATCCTGGTAAAGAGTTACCAGAGAATGTTAAAGATGCTGTACGAAAATATGTCGAGAGTAAAGTTAATAATAATGTTGACCTAAGCGGGCTAGGGGAGTTTCTTGAAATTGTCCGAGATACATCTCTGGAAGAACTTGCTAAAGAAACAATTTCTAAGTTAAGTTCAACGAATCCTAAACTATCAGAGTACTTTAAGTATTTTACTACTACTGATAAGTTTGGTAATATAAACATTACCTACTCTGCAAATAGTAAAGGATATACGGATGCTTTATTCAAAGCAAATGCTGCGAATCTACTTAAGAATTTCACGATTTCAGAAATTAATATCCCTATACCAGGAACCAATTCTTCTCTTGGGATTTCAGGGATCAGTTCGATATTTATGGGGATGGACTTTTTGAACAACCTGCAAAATGAGAATGCCGGACGTGCCTTTACACATACTGTTGCTACTACGGCAATCGCTACATTAGCAGTAGATGCAGCTGCAACAACACTTGCGGCGGCATATTTTGCAACCGGTTCAGAGGCTATTTTAAGTGTAGCTGCATATGCAGCTACAGGTCCGATTGGTTGGGCTATTGGTGCTGGGGTAGCTGCAGCAACACTTGCTACTTTGGCATATAATTACAATTTTCTTGGAATCAAAGATATAGCAAACGAGATGGGCGACAATCTTGAAAAAAGTGTTAAGGAAATAGGAAGTAATATTGATTCAGGTATCAAAGAAGTTGGAAGTAAAATTGATGCAGGTATCAAGGAAGTCGGAAATAGTATTGATTCCGGTATTAAATCAATTCAGAAAGTGTTTGGGTGGTAAATTTGGAAATTAACTATAGAGAAACGAAGTATTTTTGTCATCAACTTGTAGAACTAAATGGGAAAAAATACATATTAGATGCAAGTTCAATGACTCCTAAGTTCTACTATTGGGGTGTTCCAACGGAGGAATTAACGGTTGAGATGGCGGAACTAAATAGAGAGGATATCAATTTTAGTACCCCGATTAATAAGTTTAAAGCTTCATATGTGGCAATCATGGTTCAACCGCTTGTATGGATTGTTTATTCTTTATTGAAAACTTTTTTTAAAGAGTACAATATTAGCCAACAGATAATTTTAAAATTAGTAGTATTTTGCGCATCTATACTATTCTCTTACTTGATTTTTTATTTGAAAAGAGAGCAAGAACGTAAAAATGTTAAAGCTTTACTGCCTTCTTCTAGTAGAAGATATGAGATGATTTTTAAACCAATATCTGCAAGAAAGCAAGTTTTTGACGCCTATATTTTTACTGTTCCTATAATAGCTTGTTTGGCACTTTATTTGTCTATTAATGATGGAGGAGAAGGTATTGTTCTCGTTATTAATAGCATTATCTCATTTTTTCTTCTATCATTTTTATTTGGAAAGGTTCCCATTCTTTCCGCTTATAAGATTAGAAACGTCACATTTGAAGGAATTAGAGAAATTAAATGAGGTCTTTGATTCAGGCATTAAATCAATTCAGAAAGTGTTTTGGTGGTAAATGTGGAATTAAAATTTAAATATTCAAATATAGCAGTTTTTAGAATCGTTGAGTTTAAGAATAAAAGTTATATCTTAGATCCTACCACTATAAAAGGCAAATCCTATTTCTTCGGTTCGCTTCCGAAAGAGGTTACTGCTGAAATGGTTGAGTTATCTCCATCTAATGATAGTTTTAGAATAAAATCGAAGACACCAATAGGCGCATCTACTGCTCTAGTTATCATGATTCAGCCACTTGTGGGCTTCTCTCATACACTGATGAAAGATGCCTTTATTAGCTGGGGAATCAATCAGCAAATTTTAATGAAAGTAGTGCTATTTGCTTTCTCTGTATTTTTGTCTTATCTTATGGCTGTCTTTTATGAAAAAAGTGCGGTAAGAAAGTTTGAATCAAGAGTTCCCCAAAACAGCAAACGCTGCCGACTTGTTTTTGAACCCAAAGGGAAACGAATGATTGATTGGTGGTATATTACTCTTGGAATTAATACGGTTTGTTTAGCATTTTTTATAGGACTTGACAGTGGTTATGAAAGTGCTATATTGGTTATAAATGGCATAATTTCGTGGTGGTTTTTTGTAATACTGAGAATGCCACAAATCCCAGAGTATTATAAGACACTAACATTAACTGAAATTGAAGAACTATAAATACAGAATGCCGAGAAGTTAGAAAAGACTTTGATTCAGGTATTCAATCCATTCAGAAAGTGTTTGGGTGTTGAATGATGCATTTAAAGTTTAAGAATGCTAATACGATGGCGTATAGCATTGTAGAAATAAAGAAATTATAAATTGAAAGGAAAACAAGAAAATGTCTATTTTGCCAATTGGAACAATTGTTTATTTAAAAGAGGGGAGTCAAAAACTAATGATTCTCAATCGTGGGGTTACTATAGAACAGAATGGTGAAAATGTTTTGTTTGACTATTCTGCTGCTTTTTATCCAATGGGACTAAACCCAGAACAGTTGTTTTACTTCAATCGTGATGATGTAGATAAAGTGGTTTATAAAGGCTATAGTGATGAAGAAGAAGAACGGTTCGCCGAAATTTATCAACGTTGGCTTGATGAAAATGCAACAACAATTAAAAAGGGTGTAACAAAATAATGTGCATCTGTAAAGATTATTGCAAAATATCACAATACTAAATAGAAATCAAAAATGAGGAGCTACTTTGACATTAAAGAAACTCCTCGTTTTTTTAGTTATTTTCCCATCATACAGCTAAGTCTGTGTGGCTATAAGCCAAAATTTATGATACCAAAATATAGCTTTGTTTCTATAGGAAAGGGCTGTTTTGATATTGTAGTATAATAAACAAAGACATTTTTTACTTTTCTCTTCTTCTTACGGTATTGCTCATGTGATATAATGGGATAAGGATTGTTCCTCATTTCAGACGAGTTTATGGATTTCAGGATAAGTTAGCAGGTGAGAAGAGTATTTCTGTTAGCCTCCTTCCTATACACCTGTTAACAGCTATCCACGATAAAAGGAGAGTGTAGATTGGTTTTATTTGTATTAGGAATCTTGGTTTTGCTCATTCTAATCTTAAAAAGAAAACAGAAAACTGCTAAAAAATCTGAAGGGAATTCCAAGAAAAGAAATTGGCTATTAATAGGTTGCTTATCCATAGTGATCCCAATCGTAATCTTCACAGTGTTCAGTCCTATTCTTTCTCTAATGGATATGTGGGGGCTGTTTGCCCATGCAAATCGAACTGAGATTGAGCAAGCTGTGCATCGTTCTTATCAAAATTACGGTCTTACAGGGCAGTTTGAGTTAGAAAAATACGAGAAAAACTATACAAGTGTGGGAGGATTTATAATCCATGGTACCTATAGTGAAAATATAGCTGGAAAAACCTATCAGGTTAAAACTCGATTTAAATACTATACTCGCTTTTCGAAAAGTGAAACATATGGAAAGACAGATGCAGAGGTCGATTACAAAAATGGTAAAAAAATTTATGATGTTTTCCCAGAATTAGCCTATTTAGGGATTGAAGTTAGTCCAGGAACCAGTGAATTTTTAAAAACACTGGACAGTTCAATCAAAGATCCTAAACTGCCTGATTTGAAGTATCAAGGTATTGATTTTGAATTTAATAACCAATCTGATAATATCTATCTTTATAATGAAATATTAGAGGAAAATCAAAGCAAGGGCCAAGCTCTGCAAGGAATGTATCCAATGGATGCTCAATATCTTTTCCAAAAAGAGATTTTTATACCAACATTTGAATTTCAATATTTCGTTCCAAAAGAAAAAAGAGATCTCTTGTATGATGACTATCTTAAAGAGCTTGAAGCGCTCATGAAGGAATTTTTTGCCAACCAACCCCTACCACGCGGTCTTTATGCTGTCAAAATTGCTAAGTATAAAGAGGATAAACTTGTCAATGATAGTGGTGTATACTATGTGAAGATTGAAAATCGTCAAGTTGTAAAGCTGTTGCAAAAATTAGAGTAGGAGTTGCTAGGGCTAGGTAAGTCTCACAATATTTTTACTAAGAAGAGAAGGGAAGTTTTGTAATGATTAGTTTAGAGCTGTTGTCTGAGGAAAATAGTCTAGACGTTTATTCTTTTGAAAAAGAAAATCGAGAGTATTTTGAACGAAATTTACCTCCTAGACCAGCTAACTATTTTGGTTTAGAAGGTTTTAAAGAAATCACGAGGGAATTGTTAACGGAACAAACGAATCGTGATGTCTATATGCATCTTATCAGAGATTCGCAAGGCATGATGGTCGGCAGAATCAATTTAAGTGTTTTAGAGAATGATCGAACAACAGCAGAGCTTGGGTATAGGATTGGGGAAAATGTTACTAACTTAGGTTATGCTGGCGAAGCGGTTAAACTCGTTTTAGACAAGGCCTTTACGACTTATGGTTTAAATAAAATCATTGCAGGAACGGCAACGGGTAATCTAGCCTCTCAGAGGGTGCTTATAAAAAATGGTTTCACCTTTAGTAGGATGATAGAAAATGACTTACACATTCATAATGAGTGGGTTCATACAGCAGTATTTGAGATAAGGAGGCCATAATATTATTATTTCCAGTCTATTGACAAGGTTAATGGAGTCATCAATCTTTACGGACATTCAAGAATGTTTTCTTGGATGTTTTTTGTTTAGAATCTCCAGATGTGTCTGTTAAAATTTGATTTTCCCAGTGGACAATCGTCCACTTTTTTTATATAATAAAACTAAACCGAATTGGTTGAGTTTTAGAGGTGTAAGCTCAACCGTCGATTTGTTTTTCTAAGAGAGATATTCTCAATAAAACATCACACTAGGGGGTGAATCATGTACCAACCAGAAAAACTCAAGGCTCGGAGAAAAGAGTTAAAATTGACACAGAAGGAAATTGCAGAGGAATTAGGGATTAGTTTTCAGGCTTACTCGGCTTGGGAACGTGGGATTAAGGAACCATCCCAGGAGAAGGTTGCTCAGCTAGAGAACATTTTAAAGGTAGCAAAAGGCTATTTTACTCAGATTGAGATTGTCCGTCTCTACAATAGCCTTTCCAAGCAAGGGAAGGACAAGGTTGTGCTCTATGCTCGCAACTTGGCTCAAGAAGAACAAACTCAGAAGGTGGCGACCATGCCAGAGCGCCTCTACGAGTACCGTGTCTATGAACGTATGTCAGCAGGGATTGGGGCTTCGGTCTACGATGACCAGAATTTTGATACGGTTTACTTTAACGAGGAGTTGGCCCATGATTTTGCATCTTGGGTATCTGGGGACTCTATGGAACCTAAATATCAAAATGGTTCGGTGGCTCTGATTCGGGAAACAGGATTTGACTATGATGGGGCGGTTTATGCAGTGGTTTGTAACAACCAGACCTATATCAAACGGGTCTATCGGGAGGAAGATGGCCTGCGTCTGGTTTCTATAAATCCTAAATATAAGGACATTTTCATCTCCTATGAGGAAGATCCTCGGATTGTGGGGATTATCGTTGGGAACTTTGTGCCGATGGAGGGTTAGCCTATGGGCTACTTTGATTATTCCAGAGAGCCCAAAAGTGATATTGCCTTTGTCGATATGAAATCTTTTTATGCCAGTGTTGAGTGTGTGAAAAGGGGCTTGCATCCGCTGAAGACCTCGCTTTGTGTCATGAGTCGCGCGGAAAATTCTACTGGTCTTATCTTAGCTTCCTCTCCCATGTTTAAGAAGATTTTTGGTAAGTCTAATGTTGGCCGGGCCTATGATCTGCCTTTTGATATCAAAACGCGCAAATTTTCCTATTACAATGCTCGAAAGCAAGGTTTGCCTACTGACTCAGACTATGTTCGCTACATCGAAGATTGGGCTCAAGTCACCTTGATTGTCCCTCCTAGGATGGATGAGTACATAGCGGTCAATATGGAAATCCAGCGAATCTTTCAAAACTATGGTAGCCCAGATGATATTTATCCCTACTCTATTGATGAAGGTTTTATTGATTTGACTAGTTCGCTCAACTATTTTATCCCAAACAAGAGTCTCTCTCGCAAAGACAAGCTAGATATGCTTTCTGCTCGCATCCAGAGGGATATTTGGAGGCAGACAGGGATCTACTCTACAGTGGGTATGTCCAATGCCAATCCCTTACTGGCCAAGTTGGCTCTGGATAATGAGGCCAAGCACACTCCGACCATGAGGGCCAACTGGTCTTACCAGGATGTGGAAGAGAAGGTTTGGGCCATTCCCAAGA
>NZ_AJRE01000065.1:0-9559 GCF_000296955.1 Streptococcus sp. GMD4S | reverse complement strand
CCAACTGATCTGCGTAGGCTTGTACAGCTTGTCGAACCTCAGGCAAAACCACAAAGTCCATATCTGCTATCCAGGCTGGTAGAACTTCTCGGTCAGCTTCTGCTTCTTTCCATTTATAGGTATGATGACCAAAACGATTGGGCAGGCTTGTAAAATCATATTTTCCCATATCTATCTTATCCTTCCATAGCTTGGCGCAAGTCCGCAATCAAATCTCTAGCATCCTCAATCCCAATAGACAAGCGCAAGAGGTCATCTGTTAAGCCATAGGAACGGCGCACTTCTGCTGGAATATCCGCATGAGTCTGAGTTGTCGGATAGGTGATGAGACTCTCAACCCCACCTAAACTTTCCGCAAATGAAAAGACCTTGAGGCTATTTAAAATATGAGGAATACGTTTTTCATCCACTACTTTAAAGGAAATCATACCCCCACGTCCAGTATAGAGCACTTCCTTGACAGCAGGTAAATCCTTCAAAAAAGCAACCACTTCTTGGGCATTGGCTGTAGAACGCTCCATACGAAGAGGCAGAGTTTTAAGACCACGAATCAACTGATAACTATCAAATGGTGACAAGACCGCACCTGTCGTATTGAGATTATAGAACAGTTGCTCATATAGTTCTAAACTATTAGTAACAACCACCCCAGCTAAGACATCATTGTGCCCTGCTAAGTACTTGGTGGCAGAATGAAGAACGATATCCGCACCGTCTTCAATCGGACGTTGATAAATCGGACTGTAGAAGGTATTGTCTACCACTACCTTGGAACCCTTGGCATGAGCTAGTTTGGCTAGTTTGGCAATATCAAATTCCAACATCAAGGGATTAGTTGGAGTTTCAATATAGAGAACATCCACATCTTTCTCTAACTCAGCAATCAGCTCTTCTTCTGTATTGGCATAGGTAAAATGGAAACGACCTTCCTGCTCGACTTGGTTGAACCAACGGAAAGAACCCCCATACAGATCACGCACAGCCAAGACTTTACTTCCCACTGGAAAAACACTAAAGGCCAGTACAATCGCAGCCATACCTGAGCTTGTCGCTAAGGCATAATCAGCTGATTCGATTGCCGCCAAGACTTCCTCCGCCTTACTGCGAGTTGGGTTTTTGGTACGAGTATAGTCAAATCCCGTAGACTGACCGAACTCTGGATGCTGATAAGTGGTTGAAAAATGAAGCGGTGTTACCAAGGCACCTGTAGCCTCATCTGACTTGATCCCAGCCTGGGCCAAAATTGTGTTGATGTGTAGTTCTTTGCTCATACAATACCTCCAAATCTATAGTAACTATTGTACCACTTATTTTCACTAACTCATTTTCTTGTTTTCAAGAGCTAGTTATAGTTTCAAACTATATAAAAACGATAGTTCCTTGAGAAACTATCGTTTTTCCTGTTGAATAGACTGGTTATTTAACGTGTTTTGCCAGTTCTTCTTGGGCTTTTTTATTTGATTCTTCTTTTTCTTTCAGCCATTTTTCTTTAGCTTTTTCATACTCATCAGCCGTTACAGTCTTATCTTGTAACTTGAGATACTTGTATGATTCGACACCCTTATTTCCAGCTTGTGAGAATGGCGATGAGAATGGAACTGTCTTTCTTAAGGTCGGTGTTCCACCCTGAGAAACGTTTGGAATTGCAAGGGCGCTATCAACGAGCCAAGCTTGAATTTCAGCATATTTTTCATAACGTTTTGCTGGTTCTTGCTCCTTGTTCGCTTCTTCTAACATTTGAGTGTAAGTATCCAGACCAACTGCCTTAGCCTTGTCATTGACCTCACCTGGTTCTAGACCAATGTTTTGCAACATACCACCGTTATTGACATTTAAGATATCAAGATAACTTGATGGATCCAAGTAGTCCGCACTCCAACCGCCATTATAGATATCAAAGTCTTTTTGAGCTGCAGTTTGAGCTAGGTAGCTAGAGTTGTCAAAGTCATCTGTTGATAGCTGTTGGATATCGATAACCACATTCTCAGCTCCTAGAACAGATTCGATGGATTGTTTCAAAGAGCTTGCTTCAAGTACACCTTTTTTAGCTGATTGGTCTACAGATACATCCAAGTGGATTGGGAATTGCACACCCTTAGCTTCCAATTCTTTCTTAGCTTCTGCAAATTTAGCTTTAGCCTTGTCAGGATTGTAGTATGGATCTTGCGCGTCCGCAAAGTTGATTCCTTGCCATTCTTGGCCATAGTTGACCATCTTTTCTGAAACAACATCGCCAAAGTCTTTTCCGTTGATACTTACAAATGTTGGAGGTACAACCAAATTACGAATAATCTTCGTTGCTCCGTCCTCCCCTTGAGATTGTGCTCCATAGGCTGTACGGTTATAAGCATAGTTGAAGGCTTGACGGAAGTTTTTATTCAGAACGGCTTCTTGGGTTGATTTCTTTTCGATATCTGAGGACTTAGAAGTGAAGTTATAAGATTTTCTGTCCAAGTTGAAGTTCAAGTAATAAGAAGTTGCATTTTGCATACTATAGATAATGTTATCCTTGTTCTTCTCTTTAATGCCTTCAAAGCTTGAGCTATTTGGATAGAGACGCGCGTAGCTATAGACTCCTTCTACAAAGTTACGTGCTAGTGCATCTTGGTCACTACCATCATAATAGGCCAATTTCACACCATCCACAAAGACATTTTTTTCATCCCAGTAGTTGGGATTTTTCTTGAATTCGATAACAGATTTTGAAACAAAAGATTTCATCAAGAAAGGTCCATTGTACAAAATACTAGAAGGGTCTACCTTACCAAAGTCATCCCCTTTTGATTTTAAGAAATCTGCATTGACAGGGAAGAGAATGGTTGAAGTTGTTTTAGAATTCCAATAAGATTCTGGACGTGTCAAAGTGTACTGAACTGTTTGGTCGTCAATCGCCTTAACACCGACAGTTGAAAAGTCAGTTGTTTTCCCGTTGATATAGTCATCCAAACCTGCTACAGAGTCTTGAACAAGGTACAAGGCTTCGGATTTTTTATCAGCAGCATATTTCAAACCTGTCACAAAGTCTTGGGCCGTTACAGGGGCGTATTCTTCACCCTCATAAGTATACCATTTTGCATCCTTACGTAATTTGTAAGTATAGGTCAAACCGTCCTGAGAAACAGTCCAATCCTCTGCCAATGATGGAACATAGTTACCGTATTGGTCATTTTCCATCAACCCATCCACCAAATTGGTCACGATGTCATTGGTTGTTGCACGGTTTTCTGCAAGATAGTTCAAACTAGATGGATCGCTCGAATAAACATAGTTATATGTTTTAGTAGCGCTACTTGAATTTCCACATGCGCTCAGTAAGATACCTGCGCTTAACACGACACTTGCAAGTGTCAGATACTTGGCCTTAGACTTTTTCATTTCCAGAACCTCCTGTTTAAAAGTTTTGTCTTATTATACAGCTTTGGTTTTATTTAGTCAAGTAATTTCTGAAGAAAAACTTAAAAAAGCATATTTTTTGCTCTTGATTTTAGAAAAAGTTCTCTTTTTTTAAGAAAAATGTAGTATAAAAACCTTTCTGTTAAAGAAAGGTTAAATTCAATGCTTTTATTTATAAATCTTTTTACGATATTTTCAATCGTGTACGTAGTCGGTCTGCTTGAGCTTTGCCGATTATCTTGTCCAAGAGTCGTGTCCGTAGGCTCATCAAACCATAAAGACCTCCTCCAAGCCCTCCGATGAGAGCCACATAAAGGAAACTCCAAAAACGTCCACTTGGTTGGAAGACAAAACCGAGTAGCCACTGCAAGAAGCCAACTAGGATAAACATGACAAGGGTCAAGATGGTAATCAAAATGGTTCGCTTCAAGATTATCTTTCGACGAGCACCCGTTACCTGGCAGATGTCTCGGTACATCAGGACATTCGGAATAATCAAGCCGATAGTCGTTGAAATCAAGGGACCGTAACTATGGAAAATAGCAATGGTTGGCAATTGCAAGACGATCTTAGCAATGGAACCATAGATAAAGTAAAGAACTGCCTTGCGGTTTCGGAACATAGCCTGAAGCATAGGAGACAAGACCATATACAAGCCTAGGATAGTAGACTGCAAAACTGCAAAGACAAATAAGCCCATGGCCAGACTATCTGGCTTACCGTAAAAGACTGTATAAAGAGGCTCCCCTACCATGACCACTCCAACCGTTGCCGGCAGTAGAAATAAGAAGAGCATGGTGAGACTATCTTGGACTAGGCGAGCTGCTGCCGGTAAGTCGCCTTTTACATAGTTTTCCGTCAACAGCGGCAAGCCGACACTCCCAATTGAAACTCCCACAGAGATTAAAATCATGGTAATTTTATTAGGATTGGCAGAGAAATAAGAAAACATGACAACCAAGTCTTCATTGCTGTAGTTAGTAAACCACTTCATACTATTGATAAAGGTCATCTGGTCTAAAATCTGGAAGAGTTGGATGGCTGATCCTGTCAGGATAAATGGAATGGCTTCCTTGATCGTATCGACTAAGAGTCGCTTACTATTGATTTTATCCCGTGTTTCAAAAACTCTTTTAAGCAAACCTTCTTGAGCAAGGAAGTAGATCAAAACTGCAAAACTTGCCACCATCCCCACAAAGGCCGCAAAGGTCGATTGGGTAACGGCTGATAAGTAGTCACCAGAACCCATCTTCATAATGAAGAAGGTTGCCATCAACATCCAGATAACACGGATCACCTGCTCGGCGATTTGACTCATAGCATAGGGTTTGAGGTTATTCATCCCTTGGAAGAATCCTCGGATGACACTCATAGATGGGAAAATCAAGACCGCCCAAGCCAAGCTCTGCATGATGGGAATCAGGTCTTTCCCCACACCTGACAAATCTGCTAACCAGGGAGAAAAGAGATACAAGACCAAAGCAAAGACTAAGCCCAAGCCCGTCATAAAGCTTAGAAAACTCCGAATCAAGGCAAAGCTATGCTCTTCTTCTCGCATGGTATTGTACTTAGCCACTTGTTTGGCGACCGCAACTGGGATACCCGCTGTCGAAATCAGCAAAAACCAGGCGTAAATGTTGTAGCCCATGGTAAAGAGTCCATTTGCCTTGGCGGCATAAGTCCCCATCCAGATATACCAGGGAATAATGTAGATAGCACCAAGGAGGCGACTAATAAAGTTACTAGCTGTTAGCCAAGCAGTCCCTCGCAACATCTGGGCTTGCTGGTGATTGTTTTCGTTAGACATAGTTTCCTCATTCAATTTTGATAACTAGGAAAAGTTCCTTATCTTCCATTATAAACTTTTCCTTGTTACTTGTAAAATTCGGGCGTGAAGTTTATAATAGAAAGTATGATTAAGATTGAAACCGTATTAGATATTTTAAAGAAAGATGGCCTTTTTCGCGAGATTATTGACCAAGGACATTACCACTACAACTACAGTGAAGTTGTTTTTGATAGCATCAGTTATGACAGCCGAAAAGTAAAAGAAGGGACTCTTTTTTTTGCAAAAGGTGCTGCCTTTAAAAAAGAATACCTCCTATCCGCTATAAGTCAGGGCTTAGCTTGGTATGTCGCAGAAAAGGACTACGAAGTCGGTATCCCCGTCATCATTGTGAACGATATCAAGAAAGCCATGAGTTTGATTGCGATGGAATTCTATGGTAATCCACAAGAGAAACTCAAAATTCTCGCTTTCACAGGGACAAAAGGAAAGACGACAGCAGCGTACTTTGCTTACCACATCCTATCTCAACGCTACCCAACAGCTCTCTTGTCAACTATGAACACAACTCTGGATGGCGAGACCTTCTTTAAATCTTCCTTCTCAACGCCTGAAAATATCGATCTTTTCGACATGATGGCTCAGGCTGTTAAGAATGGAAGAACCCATCTTGTAATGGAAGTCTCTAGCCAAGCCTATCTTGTTCATCGAGTCTATGGTCTGACCTTTGATGTAGGTGTCTTTCTTAACATCACTCCTGACCATATCGGTCCGATTGAGCATCCTAGCTTTGAAGACTACTTCTATCACAAACGTCTCTTGATGAAAAATAGCCGAGCAGTTGTCATTAATAGCGACATGGACCACTTTTCTGTATTGAAAGAACAAGTGGAAGATCAAGACCATGACTTCTATGGTAGTAAGTCAGACAACCAAATCGAGAACTCCAAAGCCTTTAGCTTTTCAGCCACTGGTAAACTTGCTGGAGATTATGATATCCAGTTGATTGGACACTTCAACCAAGAAAATGCCGTTGCTGCAGGACTTGCCTGCCTCCGTCTTGGAGCTAGTCTTGAGGACATCAAAAAAGGAATCGCTGCAACCCGCGTTCCTGGTCGTATGGAAGTCCTCACACAGAAAAATGGAGCCAAGGTTTTCATCGACTATGCCCACAACGGGGACAGTCTGAAAAAACTCATCAATGTGGTTGAAACTCATCAAACTGGGAAAATCGCTCTGGTTCTTGGCTCTACAGGAAACAAGGGGGAAAGTCGTCGCAAAGACTTTGGTCTCCTCCTCAATCAACATCCTGAGATTCAAGTCTTTCTAACTGCGGATGACCCCAACTATGAAAATCCAATGGCCATTGCTGAAGAAATCAGTAGCTATATCAGTCATCCTGTTGAAAAGATTACCGATCGCGAACAAGCCATCCAAGCAGCATTGGCCATCACAGACCAAGCACTCGATGCTGTGATTATTGCAGGTAAGGGAGCTGATTGCTACCAGATCGTCAATGGAGTGAAAGAAGCCTATCCTGGAGATGCAACTGTCGCAGAACGTTATCTATAAAATCAAAAAATCAAGGGAAGTTTTCCCTTGATTTTTTTTAGTCTTCTTTCTTAAATGAGTTTTTAAGACCTTCAACGGCACCTTCTACAGCACCTTTAGCATCTTCAACAACTTCTTTGGCTTTGGCAACTGTTTTTTCTACAGCACCTTCTGCTTCTGTCTTGCTATCGCCAGTAACTTTACCAAATCCTTCTTTGATAGCACCAGTTGCTTGATCCAATTTATTTTCAAGTGACATAGCTCTGTCTCCTTTGCTTTTAATACGATAAACGTTATCGCTTACATTCAGTTTATGCTTATTCTTTAGTAAAGTCAAACAATCTGCTCAAAATGAAGCAATTAAGATAAATAGAAAGTCAACCGTTCCTTGTCGAAATCAACAGTCAGCTCATACTTTCCAGCTTCATTTTGAACAATATAGCCTAGAACGACTAAACTGTCCACAAAGATATCACGACGTTTCTGAATTAATTGATCTTTTTTGAGAAACTTCAGTAAAAAGGTCGTCATATACTTGAGGGCATACTCAGGATTGACATCTCCCAAAATGGCATAGAGTTCCTGCTGTTTTTCTGTCAAAGGATATTGATTCTTGACCTTGTAGAAATAGTTGGATAGAGTCATCTTTTCTCTTGCAAAGTCCGTACGTTCGACTAAAATGGCGGCATTGGTTTGATTGCACAATTCTGTCTCAAAACTCTTCTCCAACAAGGCTTGATAAACTGGACTATCCTCTCTGACAAAAATTTCTTGGTCAAGGGATAGATTACCTATCGATTCTAGAAAAGGGAGATTAAGGGAATATCGTTTGTTTTCCCTTCGGATCAAACCGGCCTTAATATACTCTTCCATGAGTTTATCAACTGCTACATCTAGAAACTGAGCCTTGATTTCTCGGAGAATCACATCGTCATGCTGGTCCAGATAGTCCACCAAATCTATAAAAAATGGGTGTCGAGTCAAACGAGATGGGTTAAAAATCTGAATCATGAAGATTCCTTTCTTTACATTCTAAAAGAGGGGATGCTGCTAGTTGACTAGGATTGGTCCCTGGTTGATTCAGAGGCACAGGAAGTTCGAGTTTCCTGTAATATTCCCTCCAAAAATCACTAATCTCCTGCTTCCCATCCCCAAATTTCATGGGAATAGTTTCAAAAATCGGTAGGATTTCAGCGATGTACTGGGAGCAGTAAAAGCCAGACCCATCTGGATAAAACGAGCTATTATAAGGAGCACCTAGATGCTGGTAAGCCTTCTCCATCACCAAGTCAGCTTCCAGCTCTGGATAGACATAAAGATCGTAGAGATGAGTCGGTTCAAAAAATTCAGCCGGTTCTTGACAGATGACACCTGCTTGCCCACTAGCATGGTAGATGAAACCGTCCAAAAAGATGGCTACATGACTATAGTTCCCCGTAGAAGCCTGGATGGCCTGCCCCATATCTGAAAGATCCTTCACAAAGATCAAATTACCATTTTCTAACATCTTTCTCTCCTAGAAAAAAAGGAGCCGAAACCCCTTTAGCTATATGGAAAACACTGTTTTCTATTTTGAAATAATACCCAAAATTTTAAGCATTAAAGCTTTCAGTCAACTGAGGCACCACTTGTTTCTTACGTGAAACAGCACCTGGAAGGAAAGCGTGGTTGTTTTCAAGTTTGAAATTGAAAGCTGCTTCCACCTTGTCCATGTTTGATCCAAGAGCCAGAATTTCAGAGTTTGAGTTGACGATGTCTGTAATCATCAAGACAAAATCTGAGTAGCCGTTTGCTGCATTAGCTGCTTGCATTGCTGCTTCGATTTCTGCTTGGCGTTCCAAGACTTCAGCAATATCAACTGTATTGACTTGGGCAATACGAACCTTATTTCCATTGAGTTCAAAGGTCTTAGCATCGATGTCAATCAATTCTTCAGCAGATTTGCTTGCCAAGTTAGTACCAGCCTTGAGCATAGCAAGACCGTACTCTTCCAAGTTGACGCCTGCTAATTCTGCCAATTCTGGAGCAATGACTTTATCAGATGGGTGAGTTGTTGGTGATTTCAAAAGAAGGGTATCTGAAATCAAACCTGAAAGCATCAAACCTGCGATTTCTTTAGGAACTGCTACACCGTGTTCTTTGAACATGCGGTAAACGATTGAAGACGCAGATCCAACTGGTTCCAAGCGCATGTAAAGTGGGCTGGCAGTTTCAAAATTAGCCACACGGTGGTGATCCACAACTCCGTAAACTTCTACTTCAGCGATATCTGACACTGACTGTTGGAATTCATTGTGGTCAGTCAAGATGACTTGCTCTGCACCTTCTGCTTTAGCAGATGTGATGACGCGTGGTGCTTCTACACCAAAATAGTTCAAAACGAAGGCTGTTTCTTCATTAGGAGTTCCAAGTGCTACTGCTTCTGTGTCCAATCCATAAGCCTCTTTTGCAAGGTAAGCAAAGGCTACAGATGACCCGATGGCATCTGAGTCTGGATTTTGGTGACCAAATACTAGAATCTTAGACATGATAATACCTCTTTAAATTTATTCATCTTATTGTAGCACTTTTTTCCTCTTTTGACAAAAGTAAGAGGAGCCAAAAGACTCCTCCTTAGACATCAATATGGTTGACTAGATTTTTCTCTTGATTTTCAGATAAAAATCGTTCTTTCTGAGGACGTTTCTTTCGTTTGAGGAGAGCCTCGGCAGACATGGCTTCTTCCTTACTGGCAAAACCCTCTACATAGATGAGTTTGACTGGCAAGCGAGCTCGGGTATACTTGGCTCCCTTACCACTATTATGAACGGCAAGGCGCCTCTTCACATC
>NZ_AJRE01000064.1:0-9985 GCF_000296955.1 Streptococcus sp. GMD4S | reverse complement strand
GTTGCGATGACTTCAAACAAGAATCCACCAAAGACAGTGACACCGTTTGCCAAGGCATTTTCACCAAGACTAGCAGTTGACATGCCTGAGTTAGACAAGAGGAAGAATACTGCAGCTGACGCAAGGAAAGCTCCAACTACTTGTCCAAGGATATAGTTTACAAGCTCTGAAGATGACAAACGTTTGTTTACAAACAAAGCGATCGAAACCGCCGGGTTCAAGTGCGCACCTGAAACAGTTCCGATTGAGAAAGCTGCAACTACGATTGCCAAACCAAAGGCAAAAGCAATTCCAAGGTGTCCAAGGCCATTAAGACCATTTCCAAAAACAACAGCTCCTGTTCCAATGAACACAAGCATAAATGTACCGATTAATTCAGCAACAAATTTTTTCATGATAAATCTCCTTTTTTCAAACTATGTATTAGTCTATCAAAAGAAGGAAAGTGTTTCAAGAAAATTGACTGGAAAGTATTTGAAAATCATGAAACGACTCGCTTATCCTTAGTACTGAAAAGATTGAATGGCTTCTTTCAAGGCATCTTGTAAACTATTTTTCTGGTCAAGTTGGATATAGACTTCCAACAGACAGGATCTGAAGTTGGAAAATTTATAAAAATCTTCCCTCTCTTCTATCGGAAAGTCAATAGTTTTTATCCAAGAAGCTACTTGTTCTTGCCCTAATTTCCCTTGCAAAATGGGTTCATAAAGTACTCTCGCTAAGCGCCAGTCCTCATCATTTGTAAAACGAATGGTAATTCTTTTAAATAATTGACCCAGTACATCAAATACTTCAGAAAATCTGTTACTAGGAAAATCTGGATGACAAACGACTTCCGTCAAGAGATCCGCTCCATGCGCAAAAGCGTGAACCCAACCATACTGACTTGAAAAACCTGTCGTATCCTTTTCTTTTTTAAGGTAATACAAACCTTGAGATAGCATAGCATTTCTTATATCAGCTTTTAAGCCTTTATAGAAAAGAGAGTGCTCGTTACCATCTGCATACAAAAGATTGGCATAAATAAGCGCCCTAAAAGAACGTTTAAGAGTTGAAACTCCTCTACTATCAATCTCTTTGTATAGCCTTTCATTAGAGGAGACCTCTTCTGAGATAAACTGAAACTGCTCAAGGGAAAACAGTTCTTCTTGAATTCCTCTAGCCAAACTCGTAAAAACAAGTTCATCTCGAATTTCTGGAGAGGGATCTCCTAAATGCTCAAGCAACCACTGAATTTCTTCTCGACTATAGCTTGGTTTTTCTTCTGTCACTTTTCTTTGTAATTTTTTACGCATCTCAAGCACCTCTACATTTCTAGTAACTTATCAAAAAGTCATCCGAAGATGACTTTGAAGAGGAATATTTGGAAAAATTGGAAAGGAACATGGCATAGTTAAAGCACTATTTTTTCTTTTTCGGAGTTAAATCTTCAAAAGATGTACTATTTTTACTAATAGTCTCGCTAATGGCTTTTTGTCCCAACCCATTAATTGAGCTATCCATTTGAGCTGCTAAAGTCGTTACAGCAGTTTTATTTGTCATAGCAAGAACCCCTATCTCCTCATCGTACTTATCTACAATACCTTTTCTACCTGATTTTATAGGAGGAGCACAAAATGTTTTGATAGCTGCTCTTTCTAATGTTTTTTTGATTTCTCGCCTGGCTGATTCTGACATAGGTCCAATCAAAGCGTCTATGACTAAATCCACTAGCATTTCTTCTGCCTCCTTTCTAACTCATATAAGTCTTTTCTTTGACTATAACTCTCTTCTAACTCTTTTTCTAAGCGAGAACGCTCTTTTCGGTACTGAGTCTGCAACTCTTCATCTTTTGCCTCTATTTTAGCATACTGCCGAAGATACTCACTACTCGTCTCACTTGAATAAGATTCTAATAACATCAGAAATTGGTGATGCTCCCCATCGTCTCCAGATTTCTGTCTAGCAAAATCATAAGCAACGTTCTCAAACTCCTCATATAGTCTTGTCAACTGAGAACGATTATGATCTAAACTTTCATAGGATTCTTCTATTTTCTTCTTAGCAGTTCTATAGTCATCCTCCAAGGACCAAAGTCCCTCTTCTTGCTTTTTTATTTTCACTTGGATTTCTTCTAGTTTGTCCATTGATTAATATCCCTTGCCAAGCTTTCGTCTCCTTCAACTGCTTGTTCAACACCCTTCTGAATATTCGTTTCCAAATCCGTAAAGGCTTTTACAATCTCAGCTGATTTACTTACTTTTTTATCAAAATGTCTCTGAGTTTCACCCACAATACTATCATAAGTTACCCCAGCTTCTGCATAGACATCCTCTATCTCATCATAAGTTAACTCTGTGACGAACCAAGGAACTTCCTTACTTTTATCGTAGAGTGTTTCAGCATCCGCAACTGCTTTTTTCGCAACTGCCTCAATCTCGCTGTGTCCGTTGCTGACACTCTCTGTCATTGCCGTCGCAACAGCTGTTGCTTGGACGCTGTCCAAGAAAAACATCTCATGGCTACTTATACTACCATCTGATAAAAATTGGGTACTCAACTGCTTTAGAAGTCGATTTTTGACACCTTGTAATTTCTTCAGAGTTTCATAGTTCTTCTTTTCAAGTCCAGTCATCTTCTCTGGACTCTGATTTTCCAAAATATCTTTGATTTGGTTAATTTGATTTTTATCACCCGTAATATCTGGATCAATACTGTGCCCACCGGAATTTTCAAGCAGATAATCTTCCCCCAAGTATACACCTAAAAAAGGTTTTGAGATATTGTTAAGAAAGTCATCTTGAGTCCGGATTCGTACTACTTGACCTGTGAATGTCTTTTGTTTATTGATTATCTTCTCCCTTGCCGAATCCCACGGAGTCAGATAATCTATGATTTTATCTTTAGATTCGATAAGACCTTCTAAATAGAGAGGCGCTGAGTTATATACCACAGTACGCGGAGCGTTATACTCTAAGGCCACCCTCTGAGCGATGTTACCTCCTAAAGAATGTCCAGTTAGAGTAATATTATCCCCATATCTCTGTCGAATCCTTTCATAAAATTTGAAAGCTTCATCATAATGAAAACCGAGCGCCATGGCTATACTACCGACATCTGTAGCGACATCCTTGACTATATCCGCATTAGGATTCGTTCCCGTATAGGCAATAATCACCTCTCCACTGTCCTTATCTAGGAAGGCTGTACCACTCGTCCCAGTAAAGTCATCATGAAAATCATCTAGATACTGGAGGTTAGAGGGGAGAGGTTTACTTCTGTCTACTGCATTAAGAAGTTGTTTTCTATCATCATGTCCAATTTCAGGTTGATTAACTCGCACATTCTCAAATTCGTAAGTCAGATTTGCTGCATCTAGAGTAGCAATACCACTATTCGCTGTATCCTTTTTACTCATACTTCTCTCCTAATTCGATACTCTCTCCTTAAAATAATAGCCATCATTAAAATCAACAGTAACAGAATAATAATAAAAGTCATCTAACCTCAAAGAACTACCAAATCCTAGCACTGTTTCAGCTTGTTGCTGTTTATTAAAATATTGGTTAATCGTTGTGTTTTTAATAATATAATCTATATCAAAAGAACCATTATTTCCATTAAAATGTTTGTTTTTTAATGATAATTTACTTAAAAACTCTTTATCTATACCAAGTTTTTGAAACAAAAAACCATCAAACTTCCATATTCTTTTAGCGGTTTCTTCATCAGAAAAAATAAATTTGTTGTCTATATATTGAACACTTACTACCACTTCATCGCTTTTTGGCGCATCTTCCTTCGCTGGGCTTTTAGCAAGAGTACCCGTTATTGTATGCGATGTTGCATCACCTTTCAGCTTAATTTCTGTAATAGAATCATCAATTCCATCACTTTTCTTTTTGAAATAGACCTGCTCAATCTCAAATCCTTCCGGAAATTGCTTAAACAAATCAAACAAATTCTCGGTTGGATAGACACGACTGACCTCAGAGACTTTGTTCTCAATCCATGCTCGACTATTTTTATTTTCTCCACACCCTGTTAATCCTATCATTATCAATCCTCCTAAAAGTAACATTGTGAGAAATATGCGTTTTTTCATAACCCTCTCCTTACTTATGATATTCAATAAAACAACTAATCATAGTTCCCTTATAGTATACCATAAAAGAAACATTTCCTTGCTATCTTATTAAAATTCGTTAGTCAGATTAGAAGCATCTAAGGTCGGCACATTACTATTTGGCATCTATCTTCTTCATACTCTTACTTTTTCCTGTTATAAGTTCTGAATGAGATATATTTTCTCCGTCAAAAACCACAGGATAACCGTATTCATAGCCAATAGTTGCAGAGTGGTCTGCACTAATAAAAAGGTCTAACGATTCACTTGATTGTATATGGAAGTAATCCTGAATAATTTTACTATTTACATTTTTATAAGTAATAGAAGCATCACCAGTCTCCCAATTATAGTACGTTTTTTTGAGTTCCAATTGAGACAAAATTGCTTTATTTAGTTCTAACTTTTGAAATAAAAACCCATCATAAAACAAATCATCTTTAGAAACTTCTGGATTCAAAAATTCCAATCCTTTTTCAGTGTACACAACACGGCTTTCTAAAAGCACTTTTTCTTCATAAGGATTACCTCGAGCTTCTATTCTTTTAAAATTACCAGTTATTTCTTTTGTTTCTGCATTTCCTACGAGTTCAATCTTCTGATAACGAGAATAGTCCTTCGTCTCATCGTAGGTATCAATACTTCTAATCTCAAACCCTTCCGGAAATTGCTTAAACAAGTCAAAGAGATTTTCAGTTGGATAGACACGACTAACCTCAGAGACTTTGTTCTCAATCCATGCTCGACTGTTCTTATTTTCTCCACATCCTGCCAATCCTATCATTATCAATCCTCCTAAAAGTAATATTGCGAAAAACGCGCGTTTTTTCATAACCTTCTCCTTATTTATGATATTCAACAAAATAGCTAATCATAGTTCCCTTATGGTATACAATAAAAGCAACATTTCCTTGTATCTTATTCAAATTTACAAGTCAGATTCGCTGCATCCAGAGTTGGAATTTCACTGTTAACCGATTCTTTTTCACTCATTCTTTCGCATGCTCCTTATTTATAATCAGGTCAATCAGGATGTTTTAAATGTTAGCAAATTAATTAGAAACACTATTTCTATCATCTATCCAACTTGAAACTATCTCACTCATTCCATCATTTGGGTTATCCTTAAAAGCAATATTAACATTCAATCGATAACCTTTTGTATTATTATAAGATTCCGCTCCACTTATTGATAAAATGTGTTCTCCATTTGAATTAAGGAAATTATTTATTGTAGAGTCATCACTAATATAATAGATTTCAAACACATTGCGATTTGAAAAATATTGAAACTTTTCAAGCTTCATTTGAGATAAAACATCTCTATTCAAACTTAATGTTTGGAATAGAAAACTTTTATAACCCCAAATTTTTTCCGCTACCTCATTGTTAGAAAATATAAATTGACCATCTTTATATTCTACATCAACATGGTCTTTCACTTCTTCTTTATATGGTTCGGTAGATATTTTTATAGTCTCTATCTTTCCTTTTATGGTTTGATTTTCTGCATCTCCATCTAAGGAAACTACTGTTCTGAGCGAATCCTTATAGAATGTTTGAGTAATATTAAACCCTTCCGGAAATTGCTTAAACAAATCAAAGAGATTTTCAGTTGGATAAACACGACTGACCTCAGAGACTTTGTTCTCAATCCATACTCGACTGTTCTTATTTTCTCCACATCCTACCAATCCTATCATAATCAATCCTCCTAAAAGTAACATTGCGAAAAACATGCGTTTTTTCATAACCTTCTCCTTATTTATGATATTCAACAAAATAGCTAATCATAGTTCCCTTATAATATACCATAAAAGCAACATTTCCTTGCATCTTATTCAAATTTATAAGTTAGATTAGAAGCATCTAAAGTTGGAATACCACTACTCACCATTATTCAACTCTCCATTAGACACTGTTTCTCTAAAATAATAACCGTCTTTGTAATCAACAACAACAGAATAATAGTAATAATCATTACTCTGCAAAGAGCTTCCAAATTCTAATACGCCATTTTTAAGACCATCCATTTTAAAAAATTTGTTTATTATTGGATTATTCACACTATAAGATATGTCAAAACCATTAGTTACACTGTTATAACTCTTATTTTCTAATTTAAACTCAGATAAAATACTTTTATTAATCGTTAATTCTTGAAACAGAAAACCTTTAAGTTCCCAAATTTCCCTCGCTCTTTCTTCATCTGAAAAAATAAATTGCTGTTCTATGTAATTAACATCTATAATGTCTGTCTTTTTTTCTAACTTTAAATCTTTTCGAATTAATTTACCAGTTATCGTCTTGAACTGACTATTTCCGGTTAAGTATATTTTTATGCTAACTTTATCATTCATGTATACTTGATAGACCTCAAACCCTTCCGGAAATTGCTTAAACAAGTCAAACAGATTCTCGGTTGGATAGACACGACTGACCTCGGAGACTTTGTTCTCAATCCATTCTCGACTATTTTTATTTTCTCCACACCCTGCCAATCCTATCATTATCAATCCTCCTAAAAGTAACATTGTGAGAAATATGCGTTTTTTCATAACCCTCTCCTTGCTTATGATAATTAATAAAACAACTAATCATATTTCCCTTATAGTATATCATAAAAGGCTGATATGACTGTTTCATCTATGATGTTAAAATCCTGTCTAATTCATTTTAAAACACTGTAATCCTAAAGGTCATGATATAATAGCCAATGAATAACAAGCATTACTTGAAGGAGAAATGTATGAAAAAATCGTTCAGACTTTGTTGCCTAGCTTGTGTGACAACACTAGCCTTAGCCCTTGGTGCTTGCTCATCAAAGCCATCTACTAGTTCTACAAATAATTCAAACAATCAGGCCTCTACCTATCACAAGAAAGATGTAACTGGTCCTGCCGCTTCATTTGACTGGAATGCCAAAGTTGAACCTACCAACTATGAGAGAACCTTTGTTGAAACCAACAGTAGCAGTCAATTTAATAAAACTTTAGATCGCACGAAAGAGGCGGCTGAGAATCTTGAAAAAAAGAAAAAGGAAATTTCGGATCCTAAGGTTCAAACAGCCCTCAAATTAGTGGATGCTGTCTTTGTCAATCAAGAAAATTTTGACCTAGTTGTGAAATCAGCGAGTGCTAGCAATCAAGAAGAGTTATTTGATAAGATTTGGAACGAATATTTAGTCCCTGAGTTAACTAAAATCCGTCCGAATTTTTCAAATGATACCATCTTTGAGTATAAGGGAGAAAAATATCCTCTGAAAATTTATGCACCAATGTTTTTCAAGGTCAACACCAATGCATTAGGAAAAGCAGGTGCCTATACTCTTGAGGACTATAAGGTGGAGGGCGACATGGTTTATTTGAAATTTATATCCCCAGCTGTAGATACTTACCAATATGAAGTCAAAGCATCCTATCACACAGACAATCTCGAATTCTTTCAAGGACTGGTAGAAGAACAACAAAAGGTTCTTGAAACAGACTATGCTAAAGCTCTAAATATTCGATTTGTTTATCAATTAGCGGCGCTTGATTTTAAAGCTGACAACTACGTAGACCTAGAGGGCATGGATTATCTTGATCGTAACACCCATTACCTTGCCATAAAAGTGGATAATAATGGAGAAGCTAGCCTTGATAATGAAAATCTCGCCAACCTTTTACAAATTAGCATGAAGGCTTCAAACGAGGCCAATAAAGGAAAATTTGAATAAATCTTTAAAGCATAAAAAAATCACCTCAAACAGGTGATTTTTGTGTATTCATCTTATCGATAAACCGTCTTAAATCCGACACTGGATACCCTTACTCTCCCAACTCAGCACTGTAGGCGATAATCTGGTCAACTGTTTCAGACAGAAACTGAATCGTATCACGGAGTGGTTTGTCCGTTGAAATATCCGCTCCGATAATCATGGCTGACTCAAGCGGTGTCTTACTGCCACCTGATTTGAGGAGGTTGAGCCAGTCTTCAGCTCCAGTTTCAGAGTTTTTCAGATGGAGATAGCCAGCAGTCGAGATGACAAGACCAGCAGAGTAGGTGTAGCTATACAAGCCCATGTAATAGTGAGCTTGGCGCATCCAAGTCAAGGCCGCATCGTCGTCAATTTCAATAGCATCTCCCCAGAAATCTGTCAAAACTTCCTTCATAATGCTGTTGAGCTTGCTTGCTCCAAAGGTTTCCCCTTCTTCAATCAATGTATAAACCTTACGCTGGAAGGCTGCTTCCAAGAGGTGGGTGATGAAATTATGGAAGTAGGTATCTGTTAAGCGGTGGGCAAGGGCAAAGCGTTTTTGACGTGGGTCATCAGACTGGTACTCCAAGTAGTCACTGAGAAGCAATTCATTGAAGGTTGATGGCGCTTCAACGTAGTAGGTCGACATGTGGGCATTAAAGTAGCTTTGGTAATTGTCTGAAAAGATAAATTGACCAGAATGCCCAATTTCATGAATCAAGGTATAGACATCGCTCAAACGGCCTGTCCAGCTCATGAGGACATAAGGGTGCACGCGATATGGATCCGCCGCATAACCGCCAGAATCCTTGCCACTATTAGCAGCGAAGTCCACCCAACGTTCTTCTTGATAGCGAGCAACTTCCTGACAATATTCTTGTCCCAAAGGTTCAACTGACTTCATGACCAAATCATAGGCATCATCAATAGTCACTTCAGGATTGAGGGCGCTGTCCAAATCCAATTTCCAGTCTGCAAAGGTCATCTTTTCAAGTCCATTGACCTTGGCAACATGCTTGAGGTATCTCTGAGCTACTGGTGCAAAGTCCTTCATGATGAGGTCTATCTGACGATCAAACATGGCACGATCCACTTCTTGCTCAGCCAGAAGATAATCAAAGACTGAGTCGTAGCCCTTCATATCAGCCAAGAGTTTTTCCGACTTGACTTGAGCTAGATAGGCTGCGGCAGCCGTATTTTGGTGCTTACGTAGTCCTTCTGAGAAGGAACGGAAGGATTTCTCACGAACCTCAGCGTCCTCGTGGTTTTGGTAGAAATTCTCATAGGTAACAAAGCTGTTTTTGTAGGTCTTGCCATTGGCTTCAAAGTCAGCCATTTCAAAGTCCCCAGCTCGCATCTTAGTATAAATATCCTGAGGACTGTAGAAAACTTCACCGAGATTGGTTAAGGCCTTCTCCACATCAGCCCCTAGGTAGTGGGCTTTTTTGATTTTGGCCTGACGAATGGCTGCCGTCAAATGTGGCAATTCACCCAAACGGTCCAAGACTTCCTCGTCTGCTGCCACCAAGGCATCGTCAAAGAAGGTCAAGGCTACGCTGGCATCTGTTTCAAATTCCATCCCAGCTTGGGCAATATTGGCAAATTCTTCATTGCTATAGTCTGTCGTCTGAGGCATAAAGGCGTAATTGCCGATATGACTCATCTGAATGTAGATTTGTTCCAATTCCGCAAAGGCCTTTTCAAAATCCTCAAACGTATGAAGATTGCCCTTGTAATCACGGCTAAATTGGTTGATATCTTCGCGAGCTTTCTCGATTGCTCGCAAGAAATCCTCACGGTCTTGGTATAGGGCAGTTAAGTCCCAAAGTTCCTTTTCTGGAAATTCTGAACGGTGTTTTTGTTCCATTTTCTTCCTCTTATTTCTCTAATTCTACTAAAACACTAAGGGCAGATAAGGCGTAAAGTGGCGCTGTTTCTGCTCGCAAGATGCGAGGGCCAAGTCCTGCAAAAACAGCTCCTTTAGCTTCAAAACTTTCAATTTCTGCTGGTGAGAGACCACCTTCTGGGCCAAAAATAAAGAGCAATTTGGCTCCTTTTTCAAGACCAGTGACTGCTTGTAAGAGCGCAGCAGCTTCTCCCTCTTTTGCTGATTCTTCATAAGCCACCACAATTGAGTCAAA
>NZ_AJRE01000063.1:0-10018 GCF_000296955.1 Streptococcus sp. GMD4S | reverse complement strand
GCGTCTTTGTAAAAATGAACACCTCTCCAATCCTACCTGGCCTAGCCAGAGAACAAATCGCTCCTCAATTACTATGGACTCGTCGTTTAGCGGATGGTCGTGATATGTGTGCTCAGGAATGGCTGACGGGTAAAATCTTGACCCCTTACGATATGAATCGCAAGCAGATTATCAATATCTTGAACCGCCTTCACCGCTCGCGTCCCTTGATGAAGCAGTTGAGCCGTTTGGGATATACCATGGAAACACCAGTTGATTTGCTACGTTCTTGGCAGCAAGGAGTTCCAGAAATCTTGAAGCAGAATCACTATTTGAACAGTGTGATTGCGGAACTAGGTAAGACGGTTCCAGGTTTTAGGGAAGACCATGCAACGATTGTGCATGGGGATCTTCGTCATAGTAATTGGATTGAGACGGAGAGTGGACTCGTTTATCTAGTGGATTGGGATTCGGTTCGTCTGACGGATCGTATGTTTGATGTGGCGCATTTGCTATGCCACTACATTCCAGATCATCAGTGGCGTCAATGGTTGAGAGACTACGGCTATAAGTACAATCAGACAGTGTTAGATAAATTGTATTGGTATGGTCAGTATTCTTATTTGAACCAGATTGCCAAATACTGTGAAAATCAAGATTTAGACAATGTAAACCGGGAGATTTACGCCTTGCGTGTCTTCCGCGATAAGTATGGAAAGAAGAGATGAGAGTTAGAAATCGTAAAGGGGCGACAGAATTACTAGAGGCCAATCCTCAGTATGTGGTCCTCAATCCCTTGGAAGCTAAAGGGAAATGGCGAGACTTGTTTGGAAATGATCATCCTATTCATGTAGAGGTTGGAAGTGGGAAAGGGGCCTTCGTATCCGGAATGGCCAAGCAAAATCCTGACATCAACTACATCGGGATTGATATCCAAAAGTCGGTATTGAGTTATGCCTTGGATAAGGTATTAGAAGTTGGAGTGCCCAACATCAAGTTGCTGTGGGTAGATGGTTCAGATCTGACCGACTACTTTGAAGACGGTGAGATTGATCGTCTCTACCTAAACTTTTCAGATCCCTGGCCTAAAAAACGCCATGAAAAACGTCGTTTGACTTACAAGAGTTTCTTGGATACCTTCAAGCGCATCTTGCCTGAGAATGGGGAAATCCATTTCAAGACAGATAACCGTGGCTTGTTTGAGTACAGTCTAGTGAGCTTTTCTCAGTATGGGATGAAACTCAATGGTGTTTGGCTGGACTTGCATGCCAGTGATTTTGAAGGCAATGTCATGACAGAGTATGAGCAAAAATTCTCCAGCAAAGGTCAAGTGATCTATCGAGTTGAAGCAGAATTTTAAGAAATAGCTTGAAAACCAGCTGTTTGAGTGCTAATGCTTTACATAAATTGACAAACGTGCTATACTGATAGTAAGAATATGAGAAAGAGAGGCGGGGAAATATCTTCGCCTCTTGCTTATGAGGAGGTGGACGCAATCGCAACAATCGTAGAATTAGTCAGAGAAGTTGTAGAACCTGTCATCCAAGCGCCTTTCGAGCTCGTGGATATCGAGTATGGAAAGATTGGCAGTGACATGATTCTCAGTATTTTTGTAGATAAACCCGAAGGAATTACCTTGAACGACACGGCAGACCTGACAGAAATCATCAGTCCTGTTCTTGATACTATCAAGCCTGATCCCTTCCCAGAACAATATTTCCTAGAAATCACCAGTCCAGGCTTGGAACGTCCTTTGAAAACCAAGGATGCTGTCGCTGGAGCGGTTGGGAAATACATTCATGTCGGGCTCTACCAAGCCATCGATAAACAAAAAGTCTTTGAAGGAACTTTGGTATCCTTTGAAGAGGATGAGTTGACCATGGAATATATGGACAAGACACGTAAGAAAACCGTCCAAATTCCATACAGTTTAGTATCAAAAGCACGTTTAGCAGTAAAACTATAGAAAAGAAAGGATAGCTTTTGAGGATTCAAAAGTAAAAAGAACATGAGTAAAGAAATGCTAGAGGCCTTCCGCATTTTGGAAGAAGACAAGGGAATCAAAAAAGAAGACATCATCGACGCAGTAGTAGAGTCGCTTCGTTCCGCTTATCGCAGACGCTATGGTCAATCTGATAGCGTAGCCATCGACTTCAATGAAAAAACAGGTGACTTTACTGTCTATACTGTTCGTGAAGTGGTTGATGAAGTATTTGATAGCCGTTTGGAAATCAGCTTGAAAGATGCTCTTGCCATTAATTCAGCCTATGAACTTGGTGACAAAATCAAGTTTGAAGAAGCACCTGCTGAGTTTGGTCGTGTAGCAGCCCAATCTGCTAAACAAACCATCATGGAAAAAATGCGCAAGCAAACACGTGCCATCACTTACAATACTTATAAAGAACATGAACAAGAAATCATGTCTGGTACAGTAGAACGATTTGACAACCGCTTTATCTATGTCAATCTCGGCAGCATCGAAGCCCAATTGTCAAAACAAGACCAAATCCCTGGAGAAGTTTTTGCTTCCCACGACCGTATCGAAGTCTACGTTTACAAGGTTGAAGACAATCCTCGTGGTGTCAATGTCTTTGTTAGCCGAAGCCATCCAGAAATGATCAAACGCTTGATGGAGCAAGAAATTCCAGAAGTTTACGATGGAACTGTTGAAATCATGAGCGTAGCCCGCGAAGCTGGTGACCGTACCAAAGTTGCCGTTCGTAGCCACAATCCAAACGTGGACGCTATCGGGACAATCGTTGGACGTGGTGGTGCCAACATCAAGAAAATAACCAGCAAATTCCACCCAGCTCGTTACGATGCCAAGAGCGACCGCATGATTCCTGTCGAAGAAAACATCGACGTTATCGAGTGGGTAGCAGATCCAGCTGAGTTTATTTACAATGCCATCGCACCTGCAGAGGTTGACCAAGTTATCTTTGATGAAAACGACAGCAAACGTGCCTTGGTCGTTGTGCCTGATAACAAGCTTTCTCTTGCCATCGGTCGTCGTGGACAAAACGTTCGCTTGGCGGCTCATTTGACAGGTTACCGTATCGATATCAAGTCTGCCAGTGAGTTTGAAGCTATGGAAGAAGCAGGTCAAGTGGATTACGCAGCTGCGGACGAATTGATCGAAGAATAAAAGCTGCTAGAGGAGGGAAAGATGAAAACAAGAAAAATCCCTTTGCGCAAGTCTGTTGTATCCAACGAAGTGATTGATAAGCGTGATTTGCTCCGCATTGTCAAGAACAAAGAAGGGCAAGTCTTTATCGATCCGACAGGCAAGGCCAATGGTCGTGGCGCTTATATCAAGCTAGACAATGCAGAAGCCCTAGAGGCCAAAAAGAAGAGAGTCTTTAACCGCAGCTTTAACATGGAAGTGGAAGAAAGCTTTTATGACGAGTTGATTGCTTATGTGGATCACAAAGTGAAAAGAAGAGAGTTAGGACTTGAATAAGCAAAAGATAAGTAATCTCTTGGGACTTGCTCAACGAGCAGGCCGGATCATATCAGGAGAGGAATTGGTGGTTAAAGCCATCCAAGACCAGAAAGCCAAGCTAGTCTTTCTAGCCCATGATGCTGGTCCCAATCTGACCAAGAAGATTCAAGATAAAAGTGACTATTATCAAGTAGAAGTTATAACCGTGTTTTCAACACTGGAATTAAGCATAGCAGTCGGAAAATCGAGAAAGGTTTTGGCTGTGACAGATGCTGGATTTACAAAGAAAATGAGGTCTCTTATGGAATAGAAGAGGAGGACATGATTTGTCTAAGAAAAGATTGTACGAAATCGCAAAAGAACTTGGAAAAGAAAGTAAAGAAGTTGTAGCGCGTGCAAAAGAGTTGGGCTTGGATGTGAAAAGCCACTCATCGAGCGTGGAAGCTGCTGCTGCTGAGCAAATCGCAGCGAGCTTTAAATCTGCACCTGCTCCTAAGGCAGAAGCAAAACCTGCAGCACCAAAAGCAAGTGTAGAAAAGAAAGCAGAAAAGCCTGTATCAGCTAAACCAGTAGCCGCTAAGGAAGAAAGCAAATCAGCTACACCTGCAGCTCCTAAGGAAGAAAAAGTAGTGGCCGCAAGACCACAGAGTCGAAACTTCAAGGCGGAGCGTGAGGCGCGTGCCAAAGAGCAGGCAGAGCGACGCAAACAAAACAAGGGCAACAACCGTGACCAACAACAAAACGGCAACCGTCAGAAAAATGACGGCCGTAATGGTGGTAAACCTGGTCAAGGGAACCGCGACAATCGCCGATTTAACGACCAAGGGAAAAAACCACAAGGTCAAGGAAATCGTGGCAATGATCGCCGTCTGCAACAAGACTTCCAGCCAAAACAAGCTGGGCCACGTGTTGACTTTAAAGCCCGTGCAGCAGCCCTAAAAGCAGAGCAAAATGCAGAGTACGCACGCTCAAGCGAGGAGCGCTTCAAACAATCGCAAGCAGCCAAAGAAGCCTTGGCTCAAGCTAACAAACGCAAGGAGCCAGAGGAAATCTTTGAGGAAGCTGCTAAGCTAGCTGAACAAACGCAACCAGCCGTAACAGTAGCTCCTGTAGCGAAAGAAGCGCCAGTGGATACACGTCGTAAAAAACAAGCTCGACCAGACAAAGAACGTGACGATTATGATCACGAAGAAGATGGTCCTAGAAAACAACAAAAGAATCGAAGTAGTCAGAATCAAGTGAGAAATCAAAGAAATAGTAACTGGAATAACAACAAGAAAAATAAAAAAGGGAACAAGCAAAACAACCGTAACCAGGCTCCAAAACCTGTTACAGAGCGTAAGTTCCACGAATTGCCAACAGAATTTGAGTATACAGATGGTATGACTGTTGCGGAAATCGCAAAACGGATCAAACGTGAACCAGCTGAAATCGTTAAGAAACTCTTTATGATGGGTGTCATGGCCACACAAAACCAATCCTTGGATGGGGAAACCATTGAACTCCTCATGGTGGATTACGGTATTGAAGCCAAACAAAAGGTTGAAGTGGATAATGCCGACATCGAACGTTTCTTTGTCGAAGATGACTATCTTAACGAAGATGAATTGGTTGAGCGTCCACCAGTTGTAACCATCATGGGACACGTTGACCATGGTAAGACAACCCTCTTGGATACCCTTCGTAACTCTCGTGTAGCGACAGGTGAAGCAGGTGGTATCACGCAGCATATCGGTGCCTACCAAATCGTGGAAAATGGCAAGAAGATTACCTTCCTTGATACACCAGGACACGCGGCCTTTACCTCTATGCGTGCGCGTGGTGCATCTGTTACCGATATTACTATCTTGGTTGTAGCGGCCGATGATGGGGTTATGCCTCAGACTATCGAAGCCATCAACCACTCAAAAGCGGCCAACGTTCCAATCATCGTAGCTATCAACAAGATTGATAAACCAGGTGCCAACCCAGAACGCGTTATCGGTGAATTGGCAGAGCATGGTGTCATGTCAACAGCTTGGGGCGGAGATTCTGAATTTGTTGAAATCTCAGCTAAATTCAACCAAAATATCGAAGAATTGTTGGAAACAGTCCTTCTTGTGGCTGAAATCCAAGAACTCAAAGCAGACCCAACAGTGCGTGCTATCGGTACGGTTATCGAAGCGCGCTTGGATAAAGGAAAAGGTGCAGTCGCAACCCTTCTTGTCCAACAAGGTACCTTGAATGTCCAAGACCCAATCGTTGTCGGAAATACCTTCGGTCGTGTCCGTGCTATGACCAATGACCTTGGTCGTCGTGTCAAGGTTGCAGGCCCATCAACACCAGTTTCTATTACAGGTTTGAACGAAGCGCCAATGGCGGGTGACCACTTTGCCGTTTACGAAGATGAAAAATCTGCGCGTGCAGCCGGTGAAGAGCGTGCGAAACGTGCCCTCATGAAACAACGCCAAGCTACCCAACGTGTCAGCCTTGAAAACCTCTTTGATACACTTAAAGCTGGTGAGCTCAAGTCAGTTAATATCATCATCAAGGCCGACGTACAAGGTTCTGTTGAAGCCCTTTCTGCCTCCCTTCAAAAGATTGACGTAGAAGGTGTCAAAGTTACCATCGTTCACTCAGCGGTCGGTGCCATCAATGAATCTGACGTGACTCTTGCCGAAGCTTCAAATGCCTTTATCGTTGGTTTCAACGTACGCCCTACACCACAAGCGCGTCAACAAGCGGAAGCTGACGATGTAGAAATCCGTCTCCACAGCATTATCTACAAGGTTATCGAAGAGATGGAAGAAGCCATGAAAGGGATGCTTGACCCAGAATTTGAAGAAAAAGTTATCGGTGAAGCAGTTATCCGTGAAACCTTTAAGGTATCTAAAGTGGGAACTATCGGTGGATTCATGGTTATCAACGGTAAGGTTACCCGTGACTCGAAAGTCCGTGTTATCCGTGACGGTGTCGTTATCTATGACGGTGAACTCGCAAGCTTGAAACACTACAAAGACGACGTCAAAGAAGTTACAAACGGTCGTGAAGGTGGATTGATGATTGATGGCTACAATGATATCAAGACTGATGATGTGATTGAGGCTTATGTCATGGAAGAAATCAAACGATAATAGAGAAACGATAGCCAATTTGACTCGTCGTCAACAGCGCCTTGATGAACCCTTAGTTCTATCTAAGGCTTATTTCCTAGATTCAAATGGCTCTAGTTCCTCTATCTAACAGAAATAGCTAGGTCTGCTGGCCTAGCTTTTGGTTCAAAGTAGAGAAAGGAATATCATGGCAAATCATTTCCGTACGGATCGTGTGGGCATGGAAATCAAGCGTGAAGTCAATGAGATTTTGCAAAAGAAAGTCCGTGATCCACGTGTCCAAGGTGTGACCATTACAGATGTTCAGATGCTAGGTGATTTGTCTGTTGCCAAGGTTTACTACACCATTTTGAGTAACCTTGCTTCGGATAACCAAAAAGCTCAAATCGGGCTTGAGAAAGCAACTGGTACCATCAAACGTGAACTTGGTCGCAATTTGAAATTGTACAAAATCCCAGATTTGACCTTCGTCAAAGACGAATCCATCGAATATGGAAACAAGATTGACGAAATGCTACGCAATCTGGATAAGAACTAAGAAAGAGGGGATACCCCTCTTTTTTCTTGTCAGAGTAGTCTATTTGTTAATCATCAATATGTTGCCTTTGTAAAACGCAGTTTAAAAAATTTGTAAATTTCAAATAGTATGATATGATAAAGCTTGATATAAATGAAAAACGGAGAGACATATGGCTAAACAAGATATAGCTATGCAAGTGCTGCAACAAGTGGTAAAATTACCCGTAGTCAAAGTTGATCGAGAGAAATTTTTAGTAGAAAAGTTTTCAAAGGAATTAGACCGTAAGGATATTCCAACTTTGATTGAACAAGGACCGACGGCTTTATTACCCCAGGAAAGCTTGGATAGAGTGGCCAAGGCCTGTATTAAGGATAATGTCCTGTTAGCCAGTGGAACTTCGGTTTTGGCAGGTCTACCTGGAGGGATTCTCATGGCGATCACTATCCCAACAGACGTAGCTCAGTTTTATGGTTTTTCATTGAAATTAGCTCAAGAACTAGGGTATATTTACGGATTTGATGATCTCTGGGCATCGCGCAATGAGTTAAGCGAGGAAGCTAAAAACACACTTCTACTGTACCTCGGTGTGATGCTGGGAGTAAATGGTACAGCTGCATTGCTTCGAGCGGGAGGTGTTGCGGTTGCTAAGCAAGTGATGAAAACCGTTCCTCAGAAAGCCTTGACAAAGACCCTCTGGTATCCGATTTTGAAAAAAGTTTTGAAAATTTTTGGTGTTAATCTGACAAAAGGAGGCCTAGCCAAAGGAATGGGGAAATTCATTCCTATCCTAGGTGGTATTATTTCAGGTGGCTTAACCTTTGCGACCATGAAACCGATGGGGGAAAGCTTGCAACAGGAGTTATCTAAATTAGTTAACTATAATGAAGAACAATATCAAGAAGACATAGAAACTATCCGAAAAGAAGCTGAAATCATCGAAGGTGAGTAATATGGGATTCATTAAAATTCTGACCAAGACTTACGGGAATTACTTTTTTGTGATGCAAAGCATCAAAGTCCTGAAGAACATGAAAAAAGATGACAATGCTCTAGTAGGTTTCGGGAAAGTACTGCTTGCTGACAAGCTGATGGATGTAGCCCAGTGGCTCGCAAAACCAGATGATAAGGAATAACTTGAAATGAAAGAAACTAGCAGGAACTACGCTGCTAGTTTTTTAATCTCTTCCCATATGGTATAATATAAGCAGTAAAATCATTTTATACTCTTCGAAAATCTCTTCAAACCACGTCAGCTTCACCTTGCCGTAGGTATGGTTACTGACTTCGTCAGTTCTATCCACAACCTCAAAACACTGTTTTGAGCAACCTGTGGCTAGCTTCCTAGTTTGCTCTTTGATTTTCATTGAGTATTAGAACATACAATGGAGGTCGTCATGGACAATATCATCGATGTATCAATTCCCGTTGCAGAAGTGGTAGACAAGCACCCGGAAGTCTTGGAAATCCTAGTGGAGCTTGGTTTTAAACCACTTGCTAATCCCTTGATGCGCAACACAGTCGGTCGCAAAGTATCGCTTAAGCAGGGTTCTAAACTTGAAGGAACTCCTATGGACAAGATTGTCCGCACACTGGAAGCGAATGGTTACGAAGTGATTGGATTAGACTAATGGCAGATGAACGGATTCATATCCTACGGGATATTTTGTTAGAATTGCACAACGGCGCCTCTCCCGAGTCAGTTCAGGAGCGTTTTGATGCGACTTTTACGGGTGTTTCAGCCATTGAGATTTCCCTCATGGAGCACGAGCTGATGAACTCAGACTCAGGTGTCACCTTTGAAGATGTCATGGAACTCTGCGATGTCCATGCTAATCTTTTTAAAAATGCTGTTAAGGGCGTCGAAGTAGAGGATACTGAACACCCTGGCCATCCCGTTCGCGTCTTCAAGGATGAAAATCTGGCTCTCCGTGCAGCTTTGATTCGCATTCGGAGACTGTTGGATACCTATGAGTCTATGGAAGATGAGGAAATGCTGGCAGAGATGCGCAAGGGCTTGGTCCGTCAAATGGGGCTGTTGGGGCAATTTAACATCCATTATCAGCGCAAGGAAGAGCTCTTTTTTCCCATCATGGAGCGCTATGGTCACGATTCACCTCCTAAAGTCATGTGGGGGGTGGATGACCAGATCAGAGAACTCTTTCAGACAGCTCTAGCGACGGCTAAGGCACTACCAGAAGTGGCGATTTCCACTGTAAAGGAGGCCTTTGAAGCTTTTGCGACAGAGTTTGAAAGTATGATTTTCAAGGAAGAGTCCATCCTTCTCATGATTCTTCTTGAGTCGTTCACCCAGGATGACTGGATTCAGATTGCGGAGGAGAGCGATGCCTACGGCTATGCCATCATCCGTCCGTCTGAAAAATGGGTGCCAGAACGACAGAGTTTCGTTGAGGAAAAGAGTGCAGAGGAGCCCGTGCAGCTGGACACGGCTGAAGGTCAAGTTCAGCAAGTTATCGATACACCAGAAGGCCAGTTCACCATTACCTTTACCCCTAAGGAAAAGGAAGCAGTGCTGGACCGTCATAGTCAACAGGCTTTTGGCAATGGTTATCTCTCCGTCGAGCAGGCCAATCTCATCCTCAATCACCTCCCTATGGAGATCACTTTTGTCAATAAAGACGATATTTTTCAGTATTACAATGACAATACGCCAGCTGATGAGATGATTTTCAAACGGACGCCGTCCCAAGTCGGGCGCAATGTAGAACTCTGCCATCCGCCCAAATATCTAGAAAAGGTGAAGGCCGTTATGCAAGGTCTTCGTGAAGGGGTCAAGGACAAGTATGAAATGTGGTTCAAGTCAGATTCGCGAGGCAAGTTTGTCCACATTACCTATGCTGCGGTACACGATGAAAACGGGGAATTCCAAGGCGTGTTGGAGTATGTTCAGGATATCCAGCCCTACCGAGAGATTGATACGGACTTCTTCCGTGGATTAGAATAAGGAGAATCAATGAGTTACGAACA
>NZ_AJRE01000062.1:0-10639 GCF_000296955.1 Streptococcus sp. GMD4S | reverse complement strand
TTGTGGAGCAATTCCACGTGGCACACATTTCAACTGGAGATATGTTCCGTGCTGCTATGGCAAATCAAACTGAAATGGGTGTACTTGCAAAGTCATACATCGACAAAGGTGAGTTGGTTCCAGATGAAGTTACAAATGGAATCGTTAAAGAACGCCTTTCACAGGACGACATCAAGGAAACAGGTTTCTTGTTGGATGGTTACCCACGTACTATTGAACAAGCCCATGCCTTGGATAAAACATTGGCGGAACTCGGTATCGAACTAGAAGGTGTGATCAATATCGAAGTGAACCCAGATTGTCTCTTGGAACGTTTGAGTGGCCGTATCATCCATCGCGAAACAGGTGAAACCTTCCACAAAGTTTTCAACCCACCAGTTGACTATAAGGAAGAAGATTATTACCAACGTGAAGATGACAAACCGGAGACAGTGAAGCGTCGTTTGGATGTGAATATTGCACAAGGTGAACCAATCATTGCTCACTACCGTGCCAAAGGTTTGGTCCACGATATCGAAGGAAATCAAGATATCAATGATGTGTTCAAAGACATCGAAAAAGTATTGACAAATTTGAAATAAAGCGTTTTTCACACTTGCAAAAAATCGCTACAAATGTTATACTGAGATAGTCTGACTTATAATTGTTGTCTCTGTTTTCAGAGGCATCGAATCGAAATTTATGGAGGTGCTTTTGCGTGGCAAAAGACGATGTGATTGAAGTTGAAGGCAAAGTAGTCGATACAATGCCTAACGCAATGTTTACGGTTGAACTTGAAAATGGACATCAGATTTTAGCAACAGTTTCTGGTAAAATTCGTAAAAACTATATTCGTATTTTAGCGGGAGATCGTGTTACTGTCGAGATGAGTCCATATGACTTGACACGTGGACGTATCACTTACCGCTTTAAATAATCGAAAAACTTGGAGGGATAAGAAATGAAAGTAAGACCATCGGTCAAACCAATTTGCGAATACTGTAAAGTAATTCGTCGTAATGGTCGTGTTATGGTAATTTGCCCAGCAAATCCAAAACACAAACAACGTCAAGGATAAGATAGAAAGGAGAAAACATGGCTCGTATTGCTGGAGTTGACATTCCAAATGACAAACGCGTAGTAATCTCATTGACTTACGTTTATGGTATCGGACTTGCAACATCTAAGAAAATTTTGGCTGCTGCTGGAATCTCAGAAGATGTTCGTGTACGTGACCTTACATCAGATCAAGAAGATGCTATCCGTCGTGAAGTGGATGCAATCAAAGTTGAAGGTGACCTTCGTCGTGAAGTAAACTTGAACATCAAACGTTTGATGGAAATCGGTTCTTACCGTGGTATTCGTCACCGTCGTGGACTTCCTGTCCGTGGACAAAACACTAAAAACAACGCTCGCACTCGTAAAGGTAAAGCTGTTGCGATTGCTGGTAAGAAAAAATAATATAGGAGGTAAAAGTCTTGGCTAAACCAACACGTAAACGTCGTGTGAAAAAGAATATCGAATCTGGTATTGCTCATATTCACGCTACATTTAATAACACTATTGTTATGATTACTGATGTGCATGGTAATGCAATTGCTTGGTCATCAGCTGGTGCTCTTGGTTTCAAAGGTTCTCGTAAATCTACACCATTCGCTGCTCAAATGGCTTCTGAAGCTGCTGCTAAATCTGCACAAGAACACGGTCTTAAATCAGTTGAAGTTACTGTAAAAGGTCCAGGTTCTGGTCGTGAGTCAGCTATTCGTGCGCTTGCTGCCGCTGGTCTTGAAGTAACAGCAATTCGTGATGTGACTCCAGTGCCACACAATGGTGCTCGTCCTCCAAAACGTCGCCGTGTATAATCATCGCATTACACTGCTTTTCGTTTAAGAGGGAGTAACTAAATGATTGAGTTTGAAAAACCAAATATAACAAAAATTGATGAAAATAAAGATTATGGCAAGTTTGTAATCGAACCACTTGAACGTGGCTACGGTACAACTCTTGGTAACTCTCTTCGTCGTGTACTACTAGCTTCTCTACCAGGAGCAGCAGTGACATCTATCAACATTGAAGGTGTCTTGCATGAGTTTGACACAGTCCCAGGTGTTCGTGAAGACGTGATGCAAATCATTCTGAACATTAAAGGGATTGCAGTGAAATCATACGTTGAAGACGAAAAAATCATTGAACTTGACGTTGAAGGTCCTGCTGAAATTACAGCTGGAGACATTTTGACTGATAGTGATATTGAGATTGTAAATCCAGATCATTATCTCTTTACAATCGGTGAAGGTTCTTCTCTAAAAGCGACAATGACTGTTAACAGTGGTCGTGGATATGTACCTGCTGATGAAAACAAAAAAGATAATGCACCAGTTGGAACACTTGCTGTAGATTCTATTTATACACCAGTTACAAAAGTCAACTATCAAGTAGAGCCTGCTCGTGTAGGTAGCAATGATGGATTTGACAAATTAACCCTTGAAATCTTGACTAATGGAACAATTATTCCAGAAGATGCTTTAGGGCTTTCAGCGCGTATCTTGACAGAACATCTTGATTTGTTTACAAATCTTACTGAGATTGCTAAGTCAACTGAAGTGATGAAAGAAGCTGATACTGAATCTGACGATCGTATTTTGGATCGTACGATTGAGGAACTGGACTTGTCTGTGCGTTCATACAACTGTTTGAAACGTGCCGGTATCAATACTGTGCATGATTTGACAGAAAAATCTGAAGCAGAGATGATGAAGGTACGAAATCTTGGACGCAAGAGTTTGGAAGAAGTGAAACTCAAACTCATTGACTTGGGTCTTGGATTAAAAGATAAATAAAGGAGGAATACATGGCTTACCGTAAACTAGGACGCACTAGCTCACAACGTAAAGCAATGCTTCGCGATTTGACAACTGACCTTTTGATCAACGAATCAATCGTGACAACTGAAGCTCGTGCTAAAGAAATCCGTAAAACTGTTGAAAAAATGATTACTCTAGGTAAACGTGGTGATTTGCATGCACGTCGTCAAGCAGCTGCTTTCGTACGTAATGAAATCGCATCTGAAAACTATGATGAAGCAACTGATAAGTACACTTCTACTACAGCACTTCAAAAATTGTTCTCAGAAATCGCACCTCGTTATGCTGAACGTAACGGTGGATACACTCGTATCCTTAAAACTGAACCACGTCGTGGTGATGCTGCGCCAATGGCGATCATCGAATTAGTATAAAATCATCAATTTTGTTGAGTGTTATGATGATGGAGTCTTGTGCTCTTAGTCTAGCTCTGGTCTACCGCTGGGACTTATGTCCTAGCGGGAACACTCATCATCATTTGATAGGGTAGACGCTTGTTTACGAAATTGTTTTTTTCTTAAGAACAACTTCGTAAGCAGGCGTTTTTTAGTATTTTCTATGGAAATATGCTATACTAGGAAAAAAGAAAATCAAAAACGTTCAGGTTTTCTAAAAATCGTAGAAATGGGGTATAAGGATGAAGGCTATTATTACAGTGGTTGGTAAGGACAAGGCTGGGATCGTTGCAGGCGTGTCTACTAAGATTGCAGAGTTGGGTTTGAATATTGACGATATTTCTCAGACGGTGTTGGATGAATACTTTACTATGATGGCGGTCGTTTCTAGTGACGAAAAACAGGATTTCACTTATCTTCGAAATGAGTTTGAAACTTTCGGTCAGACCTTGAATGTCAAAATAAATATTCAAAGTGCGGCGATTTTTGACGCTATGTATAATATCTAGGAGGTGGCTATGGATATTAGACAAGTTACAGAAACCATTGCCATGATCGAGGAGCAGAACTTCGATATCAGAACCATCACCATGGGGATTTCCCTTTTGGATTGTATTGATCCAGATATTGAACGTGCTGCTGAAAAGATTTACCAAAAAATCACCACTAAAGCTGCAAATTTAGTGGCTGTAGGAGACGAAATTGCTGCAGAACTTGGGATTCCTATTGTTAATAAACGAGTATCGGTGACTCCGATTTCTTTAATTGGTGCAGCGACTGATGCGACGGACTATCTTGTTTTGGCAAAGGCTCTTGACAAGGCTGCCAAGGAGATCGGTGTTGATTTTATTGGTGGATTCTCTGCCTTGGTACAAAAGGGTTATCAAAAAGGTGATGAAATTCTCATCAATTCTATCCCGCGCGCTCTAGCTGAGACAGACAAGGTTTGTTCGTCTGTTAACATTGGCTCGACCAAGTCAGGTATCAACATGACTGCGGTCGCTGATATGGGGCGTATCATCAAGGAAACAGCTGCGCTATCAGATATGGGTGCGGCCAAGTTGGTCGTATTTGCTAATGCTGTTGAGGACAATCCTTTTATGGCAGGGGCTTTCCATGGTGTTGGGGAAGCAGATGTTATCATCAATGTTGGTGTTTCAGGTCCTGGTGTTGTCAAACGCGCCTTGGAGAAAGTTCGTGGTCAGAGTTTTGATGTTGTAGCTGAGACGGTCAAGAAAACAGCCTTTAAGATTACTCGTATTGGTCAGCTAGTCGGTCAAATGGCCAGCGAGAGACTGGGTGTTGACTTTGGGATTGTAGACCTAAGCTTGGCACCAACTCCTGCAGTTGGCGATTCTGTGGCTCGTGTCCTTGAGGAAATGGGCCTAGAAACAGTTGGTACGCATGGGACGACGGCTGCCCTCGCTCTTTTGAATGACCAAGTTAAGAAGGGCGGAGTGATGGCTTGTAACCAAGTCGGTGGCTTGTCAGGTGCTTTTATCCCCGTTTCTGAAGATGAGGGGATGATTGGTGCGGTACAAGATGGCTCTCTGAATTTAGAGAAACTAGAAGCCATGACGGCTATCTGTTCTGTTGGGCTGGATATGATTGCCATTCCGGAAGATACGCCTGCTGAAACCATTGCAGCTATGATTGCGGATGAGGCGGCAATTGGTGTCATTAACATGAAAACAACGGCCGTCCGTATTATTCCAAAGGGCAAAGAAGGCGATATGATTGAGTTTGGAGGCTTGCTAGGGACAGCTCCAGTTATGAAGGTCAACGGGGCTTCGTCTGTTGATTTCATCTCTCGCGGTGGGCAAATCCCAGCTCCAATCCATAGTTTTAAAAATTAATAAAAAAGCGAGAGGATTTAAGTTGAGTTTAAGGATGACTGTGTATACTATAATCATTAAATAAAGACCTCCTAACTTTATTTAATAGAAATCCTAAACTTTTTCATAATAATCTCCTAGGGAAGCTACCATGAGGGTAGCTTTTCTTTTGGATAATTTACAAATGTTGGCTTTGCTTTTGAAAGCCGAATATTTCTTTGATCCATGATATAATAGAAGAAAATGGAGGATAGAAAATGTCTAAAGTAAGATTGTATTTGGTCCGTCATGGGAAAACGATGTTTAACACCATTGGACGTGCTCAAGGATGGAGTGATACACCTCTGACTGCAGAAGGTGAGTTGGGAATCCATGAACTGGGAATTGGCTTGAGAGAGTCTGGCTTGCAGTTTGACCGCGCTTATTCCAGTGATTCAGGTCGCACTATTCAAACCATGGGAATTATCCTAGAAGAACTTGGACTACAGGGGAAAATCCCTTACCGCATGGACAAGCGCATCAGAGAGTGGTGCTTTGGTAGTTTTGATGGGGCCTATGATGGGGACCTCTTTATGGGATTGATTCCGAGAATTTTCAATGTAGACCATGTTCATCAGTTGTCCTATGCAGAACTAGCAGAAGGTTTGGTAGAGGTTGATACTGCAGGCTGGGCAGAAGGCTGGGAAAAACTCAGTGGTCGAATCAAAGAAGGTTTTGAAACGATTGCCAAAGAAATGGAAGAACAAGGTGGGGGCAATGCTCTCGTCGTCAGCCATGGAATGACCATTGGGACTATTGTGTATCTGATCAATGGTATGCATCCACATGGTCTAGATAATGGTAGCGTGACGATTCTTGAATATGAGGACGGTCAGTTTAGCGTAGAAGTTGTTGGTGACCGTAGCTATCGAGAGCTCGGACGTGAGAAGATGGAAGAAATAAAAAATTGATAGAAGTTAGCTCCGATTAGGAGCTAATTTTTTTCCTGTTAAATAAGGTGGATTTGCGACTCAGTATTTCTTGTTATCCAAGTCTAAAAGAACATTTCTCGTCTTTCAAATTCCCCCAAAAATGGTATAATAGTAACATCATAAAATTGGAGAAATAGCATGAGTTTTTACAATCATAAAGAAATTGAGCCTAAGTGGCAGGGCTACTGGGCGAAACATCATACATTTAAGACAGGAACAGATGTCTCAAAACCGAAGTTCTATGCTCTGGACATGTTCCCATATCCTTCAGGAGCTGGATTGCACGTAGGACACCCAGAAGGTTACACAGCAACCGATATCCTCAGCCGTTACAAACGTGCGCAAGGATACAACGTTCTTCACCCAATGGGATGGGATGCCTTTGGTTTGCCAGCTGAGCAGTACGCTATGGACACAGGAAATGACCCGGCAGAATTCACAGCAGAAAATATTGCCAACTTCAAACGCCAAATTAATGCGCTTGGCTTCTCTTACGACTGGGACCGTGAAGTCAACACAACAGATCCAAACTACTACAAGTGGACGCAGTGGATCTTCACCAAGCTTTATGAAAAAGGCTTGGCCTATGAAGCTGAAGTACCAGTAAACTGGGTTGAGGAACTAGGAACAGCCATTGCCAATGAAGAAGTGCTTCCTGATGGAACTTCTGAGCGTGGGGGCTATCCTGTTGTCCGCAAACCGATGCGGCAATGGATGCTCAAAATCACGGCCTATGCAGAGCGCTTGCTTAATGACTTGGATGAGTTGGATTGGCCAGAGTCTATCAAGGAAATGCAACGTAACTGGATTGGGAAATCAACTGGTGCTAATGTCACTTTTAAAGTGAAAGGGACTGACAAGGAATTTACCGTCTTTACTACTCGTCCTGATACGCTTTTCGGTGCGACCTTCACAGTCTTGGCTCCTGAGCATGACTTGGTAGATGCCATCACAAGTCCAGAGCAAGCTGATGCAGTTGCAGACTACAAACACCAAGCTAGTCTCAAGTCTGACTTGGCTCGTACAGACCTTGCCAAGGAAAAAACAGGGGTTTGGACGGGCGCTTATGCCATCAACCCTGTCAATGGCAAGGAAATTCCAATCTGGATTGCCGACTATGTTCTTGCTAGCTATGGAACAGGTGCTGTCATGGCCGTGCCTGCCCATGACCAACGTGACTGGGAATTTGCCAAACAATTTGACCTTCCAATCGTAGAAGTGTTTGAAGGTGGAAACGTTGAAGAAGCTGCTTACACAGAAGATGGTCTTCATGTCAATTCAGACTTCCTAGATGGCCTTAACAAAGAAGACGCTATTGCTAAAATTGTGGCTTGGTTGGAAGAAAAAGGTTGTGGTCAAGAGAAGGTTACCTACCGTCTCCGCGACTGGCTCTTTAGCCGTCAACGTTATTGGGGTGAACCAATCCCAATCATTCATTGGGAAGATGGGACTTCAACAGCAGTTCCTGAAAATGAATTGCCACTTGTCTTGCCAGTAACCAAGGACATCCGCCCTTCAGGTACAGGGGAAAGTCCACTAGCTAACTTGACCGACTGGCTTGAAGTGACTCGTGAAGATGGCGTCAAAGGTCGTCGCGAAACCAATACGATGCCACAGTGGGCTGGTTCAAGCTGGTACTACCTCCGTTATATTGATCCACATAACACTGAGAAATTGGCTGATGAGGACCTTCTCAAACAATGGTTGCCAGTAGATATCTACGTGGGTGGTGCAGAGCATGCTGTTCTTCACTTGCTCTACGCTCGTTTCTGGCATAAATTCCTCTATGACTTAGGTGTTGTTCCGACTAAGGAACCATTCCAAAAACTCTTTAACCAAGGAATGATTTTGGGAACAAGCTACCGTGACCACCGTGGGGCTCTTGTGGCAACTGATAAGGTTGAAAAACGTGACGGTTCCTTCTTCCATGTGGAAACAGGAGAAGAGTTAGAGCAAGCGCCAGCCAAGATGTCTAAATCCCTCAAGAACGTTGTTAACCCAGACGATGTGGTGGAACAATATGGTGCAGATACCCTTCGCGTCTATGAAATGTTCATGGGACCACTTGATGCTTCAATTGCTTGGTCTGAAGAAGGTTTGGAAGGAAGCCGTAAATTCCTCGACCGTGTTTACCGTTTGATTACAAGTAAAGAAATCGCTGCGGAAAACAATGGTGCTCTTGACAAGATCTACAATGAAACAGTCAAAGCCGTCACTGAGCAAATCGAGTCCATGAAGTTCAATACAGCCATTGCCCAACTCATGGTCTTTGTCAACGCGGCTAACAAGGAAGACAAGCTCTATGTGGACTATGCCAAAGGATTTATCCAATTGATCGCCCCATTTGCGCCTCACTTGGCAGAAGAGCTCTGGCAAACAGTCGCAGCAACTAGCGAATCAATCTCTTATGTAGCTTGGCCAACTTGGGACGAAAGCAAATTGGTTGAAGACGAAATCGAAATCGTCGTCCAAATCAAAGGAAAAGTTCGTGCCAAACTCATGGTCGCTAAAGACCTGTCACGCGAAGAATTGCAAGAAATCGCTCTGGCTGATGAAAAAGTTAAAGCAGAAATTGACGGTAAGGAAATTGTCAAGGTGATTGCGGTACCTAACAAACTCGTTAATATCGTCGTGGAATAATATAGGAATCCTTCAGAGTAGAATCTGGAGGATTTTTTGAATCTTCTTATGAAAGTATGATATACTATGGGCAACTATAAAGTTTGAAAAGTAAAACAAGGAGAAAACGATGCCAGTCAATGAATATGGTCAGATAATTGGTGAGTCAATGGAAGGTTATACACCAGGTGAATTGCCTTCCATTGATTTCTTAGAAGGGCGCTATGCTCGGATAGAGGCTCTTTCGGTGGAAAAGCATGCTGAGGATTTGCTAGCTGTTTATGGTCCAAATACACCTCGGGAGATGTGGACCTACCTCTTTCAGGAACCAGTAGCAGATATGGAGGAACTGGTTACCGTCTTAAATCAGATGTTGGCCCGTAAGGACCGTTTTTACTACGTGATTATAGATAAGGCAACTGGTAAGGCTTTGGGAACTTTTTCTCTCATGCGCATTGACCAGAATAACCGAGTAATAGAAGTGGGTGCCGTCACTTTTTCTCCAGAACTCAGGGGAACACGTATAGGGACAGAGGCTCAATATCTCCTAGCTCGCTATGTTTTTGAGGAGCTTAACTATCGTCGCTATGAGTGGAAATGCGATGCTCTAAATCTGCCATCAAGACGAGCTGCGGAGCGTTTGGGCTTTGTTTATGAAGGAACCTTCCGCAAGGCAGTTGTTTATAAGGGGCGCACGAGGGATACGGATTGGTTGTCTATGATTGATAAGGACTGACCTCAAGTCAAAGCTCGTTTAGAAACATGGTTGGCTCCTGAAAATTTTGATAAAAATGGACGGCAGTACAAGAGCTTGAGAGAACTTTAAGAGGTGTTGACATGATCACTATTAAAAAGCAAGAAATTGTCAAGTTAGAGGATGTTTTGCATCTCTATCAGGCTGTCGGTTGGACAAATTATACACATCAACCTCAGATGTTGGAGAAGGCCTTATCTAACTCATTAGCAATTTATCTGGCACTTGATGGCGATGCCGTGGTGGGCTTGGTCCGTTTGGTCGGAGATGGTTTTTCATCAATTTTTGTCCAGGATTTGATCGTTTTGCCTAGCTATCAGCGCCAAGGGATTGGTAGCGACTTGATGAAAGAGGCTTTAGGTGATTACAAAGATGCCTATCAAGTCCAACTAGTGACCGAACAGACAGAAAAAACTTTGGGATTCTATCGTTCTCTGGGATTTGAAGCCTTATCTACTTATGATTGTACAGGAATGATTTGGGTGGATCGAAAAAGATAAAAAAATATTTTTTCTTAAGTAAAGTTTAAGTCTCCTCGTGTATTATATAGTTATTAAATAAAGACCTCCTAATACTCTTCGAAAATCTCATCAACCTTCGTTAGAGTCGACTTAGCTAACTATAGTTATGCTTGCGCCTATCTGCCTAGTCTGATTTCGATTTTCATTGAGTACCCTTTATTTAATGAAATCCCAAACTTTTCTTTTTCATCATAATCTCCTAAAGAAGTCACCCAATCAGGTGGCTTTTTTATGACTTGGGGAGGAAAAATCCATTTGAAAAAAATTTTTTAAAAAATGATAAATCAAAGAAAAAGTTAAGTTAGTTTTAAGATTCATCTTGTATTATATAACCATTAAATAAAGACCTCCTAACTTTATTTAATGAAATCCTAAACTTTTCTTTTTCATAATAATCTCCCTAAAGAGGCCACCCAATCAGGTGGCTTTTTTGTTTGTGGCTTGGATTTTTGATATAATAGAGCCATGAGTAGAATTTTAGATAATGAAATCATGGGGGATGAGGAGTTGGTAGAACGTACACTCCGTCCTCAGTTTTTACGTGAATATATTGGGCAGGACAAGGTCAAGGACCAGCTGCAAATCTTTATCGAGGCTGCCAAAATGCGGGATGAGGCACTGGACCATGTTCTTTTATTTGGTCCTCCAGGTCTCGGGAAAACAACCATGGCCTTTGTTATTGCCAATGAACTGGGAGTCAA
>NZ_AJRE01000061.1:0-11148 GCF_000296955.1 Streptococcus sp. GMD4S | reverse complement strand
GCTGTTAGCTCAATCGGTGCATCCTGATGTTTTTCATTGTAGCTGGTGATGACATTCCATTGAGCATTCTGTGGAGAGATGGGAACCAATTTCCCTTTATTCTTAGCAAAGTCATCAATGGTTTTGTATTTCTGTTCATCTTCTTTTCTGACCGTAAATCCGATGATGCTCGCTCCGACTGGTTCAGATGGAATGACAAACTTTTTAGCTCGTTCATCTGTGTACCAAGCTCCCTTGGTTCCGATGTCATACTTACCTGATTCCAGACCAATCAAGAGGTCATCATCACTGGTACCCGTATATTCAAATTGATAGTTTGCCAACTTCTCATCAACAGCCTTCAAAACAGCTACTTCATAACCATCTGATTCCCCTTTTTCATTTACAAAGTCATAAGGTACGTAGTTTTGTGTATGGGCAACCTTCAAGGTTATGACTTCAGCAGACGAAGCCGTTTTTCCATCCTTGGCTGGAGCACCAGCTAAACTTCTCCCGATAATCGTCGCCCCAATTACTGCAACAACTGCTACACCACCGATAATCCATGCTTTTTTACTCATCTTTTTCTCCTTTAGTTTTCAAGCGCTTCTCTCACCCACTGGATACGTTCAACTGCGATATCACTTGGAATGGTACAATCTGCCCCAAGTACCAATCCCTGTTCCCCAGCTTCTGCAACTAGTTTCTTTGCCTCAGCCTGAATGGCGTCCTTGCTACCAGTATACAGTAAGCCTGTCTTGCCATTTTCAAATCCTCCAAGAACCGTACGTCCCTTGAAAATCTCACGACCTTCCTTGAGAGTGATTCCCTCTGGTCCTACAGCCCAGTTAAAGACTTGGGCAGGATAGTCTGCAAAAAGGTGAATATCATTTCGCGCCCCCTCGTAGCCACAGATATGAAGAACAGTGACGCCACCAACAGCACTAGCCGCTTCCAGAACCGTTATCTCGCTAGGTGCAATGACGGCTTGATAATCTGCTGCCGACACTCGTTGATCTTGGATACTCTGCACGCTGAGGTAGATTCCGTCAGCACCAGCCTCTTCGATGACAGCTCGACTTAGACTCGCAATATCTTCTGCAATCACATCCAACACCTTCTTAAGGGCTTCAGGGTCTTCCACCAGAAAGTCCGCGATAAGGTCATCGCCGCCAGATACTTCCCCAAGCAGCCACTTGAGATAGGTCACAGGAGCAAAAATATTGTAAATCGCAACGATATCTTCTGTAAACTCTTGCTTGATTTTCTTAACCAAGTCCACCTGCTCTTTTATCCAAGCATGGTCTGATCCAAGTGGTTGAATGGTTGCCAATTCTTGAAGTGATTTGTCTTTGGCAATCGCTGGATTTGGATAAGCAAAGTAGCCATCACTCATGAGTTTGATAAAGTCTGGCTGAACTTCTCGGATAAAGCGCTTATGGCCCTCAATATTCTTCTCGATAATGACTGGATTTGAGAAACCGTGTAGCCATTCGTCTTCGGATGTGAAATGGTGCCAAAAGCCAACTGGCACACGATCAACCTTTTCACCTTTAAATGCTTTTAAAACCCATTCTTTTTTTTCTGACATTCTTATTCTCCATTTCTTACTTTTTCAACTAATAAACTGCTTGCGATATCATTCGAGCGTAGAAAGGGGAGACTGGACTTGGAAAAATCCTGAACTCCACGACATCTCTCTCCATTTTTGCAGTGCTGATTTTTTACGACGCTTATGGCAACCAAGGCCAGCAAACCGACAACTGCAATGAAGATGCCCCATCTTTTACTTTTCATAGCTCCTCCTTTTAGAGAACAGCTGCCTGCCGAATCCAGTCCAACCTCTCTAAGTCAAAGTCATCTGGAACAGTACAGTCAGCTCCCAGAAGAACGCCTTTACTACCAGCTTCAGCCAGCAACCGTCTTGTTTCATCTTGCAATTCCGCCTTGGAACCTTGATAAAGCAAGCTTTTCTTGCCGTTTTCAAATCCACCTAAAACGGCCTTGCCTGGAAACAACTCCTGCCCCTGTGTCAAACTAACATCCTCATGGTGGGTCGCCCAGTTGACCACTTGAGCTGGATAGTCCTTAAAAATCGTCACATCATTGCTCGCACCTTCAAAACCACAGATATGGAGGATATTGGTCCCACCCACCTGATTAGCTGCCTCCAAAATCGCTATATTGCTCGGTTCGATATAGGTTTGGTAGAGTGCTGGTGTGATGCGCTCATCTTGAATTTCCTGGGTACTGAGGTAAATCCCGTCAACACCGCCTTGCTGGATGATTTTCTGAGTTAGGATAGCAATATCTCCTGCAATCACGTCTAGAATAGCTCTAAATTGCTCAGGATTTTCAAGCAATAGATCAGCCACTTCCCTATCTCCTCGAGAAGTTTCTGTGCGGAACCAGCGCTTGAGGTAGGAGATTGGTGAAAAGATATTGTAGAAAGAAGCAATCTCTTCGGTAAAGGTCTCTCGAATCGCTTGTACCACTTCCACCTGTTGCTGAATCCATGGGTGTTCCTCACCAATCGACTCAATAGAAGTCAGCTCCCGAATGCTTGCAATCTTAGGATTATAGACATTACTTGGATAAAGGAAAAAACCATCGCTCATAATTTTGACAAAATCAGGGCGAATCCTTTCCACATAGCTGCGATGCCCATCAACACTTTTTTGAAAGATACGTGGATTATTTAATCCCTGCCCCTTTTCTTCGAGTGTTACAAAATGAAACCAAAATCCGACAGGAACTCTTTCCACTTCATCGCCTCGAATCGCTCTAAAGACTAAATCTCTTTTGCTTGCCATACCTTTCTCCTTCCATTTGGATTGAAACCATCTTACCACTCCTTTTCCCCTTTTCCCAATATATATTGACTATCAACTCGATTGAAAATTTTTATATCTATAAAGAAAAAAATCCCTGAAAAGCTTGATGTTACTAGCCTTTCAAAGATTCACTTTATTTTCATCTATTTTTCAAAAAGGAACTGATATAGATTTTCTATCAAGCCGATTGAATTTTTTTATATCCATCTTCATTCCCAAATTAAGTACATAATTTTATCCTAATACCAAATTACTACTGAAAAATTTCTTTTCTCTCGATATTTTCTTGCACAAATCCCATGAAAACGCTACAATATTAATAGACTATTATTAGGAGGATGGGATTATGAAAATATCCAAAGTTACCATTACAATTGCTTCTACACTTGCTTCCGTCATTTTACTGACTGGCTGTGGCACAAATTCGGCAAATTCACAGACAACACAAAGTAGTACATCTGACAATCAGGTTACAATGACCTATGATCAGTTGCGTTCAAGAGAAAATACTATGTCAACTCTTTGGTATCAAAAAGCAGCTGAGACCAAGGCACTCTATCTACAAGGTTACAATGTCGCTACTGATCGTTTGAAAGAACTACTAAAAACACAGACAGATAAACCCTACTCTATCGTTTTGGACTTAGACGAAACCGTATTAGACAATAGCCCTTATCAAGCGCAAAATGTCAAAGATGGAACAGCATTTACCCCAGATAACTGGGATATCTGGGTAAAAAAAGCCGCAGCCAAGGCTGTACCAGGTGCTAAAGATTTTCTCCAATTTGCAGACCAAAACGGTGTCCAAATTTACTATGTATCTGACCGCACGATAGATCAGGTAGATGATACGATCAAAAACCTAGAAAATGAAGGAATTCCTGTACAAAGCCGCGATCATCTCATGTTCTTAGAAAAAGGCGTCAAATCTAAAGAAGGTCGTAGACAAGCAGTCCAAGAAAAAACCAACTTAGTCATGCTACTAGGAGACAATCTTGTGGACTTTGCAGAGTTTTCAAAGACCTCTGAAACTGAGCGCGACCAAAAATTAGAGGAATTACAAAAAGAGTTTGGTGAGAAATTCATCATTTTCCCTAACCCAATGTACGGATCATGGGAAAGCACTGTTTACAATGGTAATAAATTGGATGCCAAGGGTCAAACTGAAGAGCGCCAAAAAAACTTACAAGGTTTTGATAAATAAAATAAGAGAACTATCTACCAGTTTACACCAACCACAAGATATCGTATTTGTGAGAATATCAAAAAAGACGATTTCCGCTTGGATAATCGCCTTTTTTGCTATTTTATCTTGTACTTGGTATAAACTAGTATATATTCCACTAGATAGTATGCTCTATCGCTTGTACCACTTCCACCTGTTGCTGAATCCATGGGTGTTCCTCACCAATCGACTCAACTGATTGGATTTTTTTATAACCCTTCTTTCATGGCAAAGTAAGCACGCACTTTTGGTGCGACTTGCGTTCCAAAAAGTTCAATAGCTTTGAGAACTTGATCATGTGGCATAGAACCAAGTGGTAGGTGCAACATAAAGCGATCCAAGTCTAAATCCTCAATCATGCAAATCAATTTTTCTGCCACCTGGTCTGGATTTCCCACAAACATGGCTCCATTTGGACCAACTTGCTCCAAATATTGCTCATAGGTCAACTCCTGCCAGTGTGGACGGTCCTTGGAAATCGCATCCACTACTTGCTTGGTCGGATGGAAATAATCTTTTATCGCCTGCTCGCCATCTTCAGCAATCCAGCCCCAAGAATGAGCGCCCACTTTCAGGTCTTTATCCGCATGACCGGCTTCCCTACCAATCTCACGATAAGCTTGAATCAGCTTTTTAAAATAACGCGGATTGCCACCAATAATAGCATAGACAATTGGCAACCCCGCCTGAGCAATCTTCACTGTTGACTCTACATGACCACCTGTCGCCACCCACAATGGCAATTTGTCCTGAACTGGACGAGGATAAACTTCTTTTCCAGCAATGCTTTGGGTCAATTGCCCCTGCCAGTCTATCTTGGTCTTTTCATTGACTAACTGGAGCATGTCTAATTTCTCATCAAAGAGAGCTTCATAGTCTTTCAAGTCATAGCCAAACAGTGGGAAAGACTCGGTAAATGAACCACGCCCAGCCATAATCTCCGCACGTCCATTTGACAAAGCATCGATAGTAGCATATTGTTGGAACAAGCGAATCGGATCCATACTCGAGAGTATGCTGACTGCACTCGTCAAACGAATTTTCTTGGTATTGACTGCACCAGCTGCAAGAACAATCTCTGGCGCCGATACCGCAAGGTCCTCCCGATGATGCTCCCCAATCCCGTACACATCCAAACCAACCTTATCAGCCAGCTCTATCTCTGCCACCAGCTGACGAATGCGTTCATCATGACTGTAAAGTTGCCCAGTCGCTTCCAGAGCTGTTGTTTCACCAAATGTTGAAATTCCTAATTCTACCATCCCGTTTCCTCGCTATCTCTTTTAGTTTTAGGGTATTTTATCACTAATTAGTTTTATTTTCAATAAATTTGCTCATTAGAAAAAGTCTAGATGAACTAGACTTTCTTAGCTTATTCTACTGTTACTGACTTAGCAAGGTTACGTGGTTTGTCCACATCAAGGCCACGGTGGAGTGTTGCAAAGTAAGCGACCAATTGCGTTGGTACGACCATTGAGATTGGTGAGAGGTAAGGGTGTACGGTCGTAAGGACGATATCGTCTGTGTCTTTAGCAACATTTTCTTCTGCGATAGTGAGAACCTTGGCACCACGGGCTGCGACCTCTTGGATATTTCCACGAGTATGGTTGGCAAGGACTGGATCTGACAAGAGGGCCAAGACAGGCGTTCCTTCTTCAATCAAGGCAATGGTTCCGTGCTTGAGTTCTCCTGCCGCAAAGCCTTCACATTGGATGTAAGAAATCTCTTTTAGCTTAAGACTGGCTTCCATGGCTACATAGTAGTCTTGACCACGTCCAATGTAAAAGGCATTGCGAGTTGTTTCAAGAAGGTCACGAACCTTTGCATCAATGGTTTCTTTTTCAGAAAGAGTTGATTCGATAGACTGAGCTACGATTGACAACTCATGAACCAGATCAAAGGCTTGGGCTTTGGCATTGCCGTTTGCTTCTCCGACTGCTTTTGCAAGAAAAGCTAGAGCTGCGATTTGCGCAGTATAAGCCTTGGTTGATGCCACGGCAATTTCAGGACCCGCGTGAAGAAGCATAGTATGGTTGGCTTCACGTGATAGGGTTGAACCTGGAACGTTTGTCACTGTCAAGCTTGGAATGCCCATTTCATTAGCCTTAACCAAAACCTGACGGCTGTCAGCTGTTTCACCAGACTGGCTGATAAAGATGAAGAGTGGTTTTTTGCTGAGAAGTGGCATACCATAGCCCCACTCAGATGAAATTCCAAGTTCAACTGGTGTATCTGTCAGTTCTTCCAACATCTTCTTAGAAGCAAATCCTGCGTGGTACGATGTTCCAGCTGCAAGGATGTAAATGCGGTCTGCATCTTGAACAGCCTTGATGATAGCAGGGTCAACCACTACTTGACCTGCCTCATCTGTGTAGGCTTGGATAAGTTTACGCATAACCGTTGGTTGCTCATCAATTTCCTTGAGCATGTAGTAAGGGTAAGTTCCTTTACCGATATCTGACAAGTCGAGCTCAGCAGTATAGCTAGCACGCTCACGACTGTTACCATCATAGTCTTGAACTTCGACGCTATCAGCCTTGACGATTACCAACTCTTGGTCATGGATTTCCATGTATTGGTTGGTCTCACGAATCATGGCCATAGCATCTGAGCAGACCATGTTATAGCCTTCTCCAAGACCAATCAAAAGTGGCGATTTGTTCTTAGCGACATAGATGACATCTGGATTTTCAGAGTCAACCAAGGCAAAGGCATAAGAACCACGGATGATGTGAAGGGCTTTTTTGAAGGCTTCAAGAACTGACAAGCCATCTTCTTCAACAAATTTCCCAATCAAGTGAACAGCGATTTCTGTATCTGTTTGTCCCTTGAAGTGGTGACCTGCAAGGTATTCTTCCTTGATTTCAAGGTAGTTTTCAATGACCCCATTGTGGACCAAGACAAAACGTTCTGTCTCAGAGCGGTGTGGGTGAGCATTGTCTTCCGTTGGTTTCCCGTGAGTTGCCCAACGAGTATGTCCGATACCAGTTGTCCCCTCAACACCTGCTGTCTTGGCAGACAATTCTGCGATACGACCGACAGCCTTAACCAGGTGATTTTCAGCACCACCTAGGACAAAAATCCCCGCAGAATCATAGCCACGGTATTCGAGCTTTTCAAGCCCTTGAATCAAAATATCAGTTGCATTTGTGTTTCCAACAACACCAACAATTCCACACATAGTATATACGACACAGACCAGCTGTGCTTTCTCCTTAAATTGGTATAGTCTAATTCTCACTTTACGGAATCAGCAAAAACAGTATATACTTGTTTTTCTCACTTGTCAAGGATAAAAATTGGTATAGTTTTTCTATCTGGTGTTTTATCAAGATTTCACTTGATACCTGACAAGTCAGCATCAATTACTTATAATAAAAAGAGGAGGTATTTGCCATGTGGTTTTTCTTCGCACTTTTATCAGCTATCTTTGCAGCCTTAACGTCAATTTTAGCTAAGATTGGAATTGAGGGAGTTCCATCCAATCTAGCAACCGCTATTCGTACGGTCGTCGTCATTCTTATGGCCTGGGCCATGGTTTTCTTGACCAATAGTCAGACCGAAATTGTCAATATCAGTAGAAAAAGTTGGCTCTTTCTCATCTTATCTGGTTTGGCCACTGGCGCCTCTTGGCTCTGCTACTACAAGGCCTTGCAGATGGGCAGTGCAACTGAGGTATCTGCTGTCGATAAATTCAGTCTCGTCCTTACCCTCGTTCTAGCCTTTTTCTTCCTACAAGATATCCTGACGTTTAAAACAATTATTGGCTGTATCCTGATTACGATCGGGACCTTGGTGATGATATTGTAATAAAAAGTGAGATGAACGCCATCTCACTCTTTTTATTCTTAAAATCCATTATGGTCGCTGAGTTCTTTGAACCAGTGGCCTGATTTCTTCAGGCGACGTTCCTGTGTTTCCAAGTCAAGCTCAACCAGACCATAGCGATTTTTATAGCTGTTGAGCCATGACCAGCAGTCGATAAAGGTCCAGATTAAGTAACCCTTACAATTGGCTCCGTCTTCAATGGCACGGTGAAGTTCACGCAGATGTCCTTTGACAAAGTCGATACGATAGTCATCCTGAATCATGCCATTCACACGGAATTTATCTTCACCTTCAACACCCATGCCATTCTCTGTCAACATCCACTCAATATTGCCATAATTTTCCTTGATATTTTGAGCGATATCATAAATCCCCTGCTCATAGATTTCCCAACCGCGATGAGGATTGATTTTACGGCCCGGCATGATATAAGGCTCATAGAAATGTTCTGGCAAGAGTGGACTGTCTGGATGCTTGGCAAAACGTGGCGCCATAACGCGCAAAGGTTGGTAGTAATTGACTCCAAGAAAGTCCACTGTATGCTCCCGAATGAGTTCTAACTCTTCAACAGTGTACTCTGGCAGCAAATCATGCTCAGACAAGATTTCTACTAATTCTTCTGGATAAGCTCCCAAGACAGACGGGTCTAGGAAAGATTGGGCTTGGAAGAGATCCGCAATGCGCGCAGCCTTGACATCTGCGGTATGCTGACTACGTGGGTAGGCTGGTGTCAAGTTGAGGACAATCCCAATCTTAGAATCAGGCAAAATCTCATGACAAGCCTTAACCGCAAGACTACTAGCCAGTTGCGTATGATAAGCAACCTTAACCGCCGCTTTGGCATCCACCTTGTGAGGATAGTGAGCATCATAAAAATAGCCAAACTCCACAGGGACGATGGGCTCGTTAAAGGTAATCCATTGGTCCACCAAGTCACCGTAAGTCTCAAAACAAAAACGAGCATAGTCTTCGTAAGCCTTAATGGTTGCCTTGTTTTCCCAACCATCCCCATCTTCCTGCAGGGCAAAAGGCAGGTCAAAGTGATAGAGATTGACTAAGAGACGAATGCCCTTGGCCTTAATCGCTTCAAATACCTGACGGTAGAAAGCCACACCTTGAGGATTGACTTTTCCACGACCTTGCGGGAAAATACGAGACCACTGGATAGAAGTACGAAAGGCTGTATGCCCAGTCTCTACCAAAAGCTCAATATCCTTTTCCCAGTTTTCATAGAAGGTCGATGTTTTATCAGATCCAATCCCATTGTAGTAGCGGTTTGGCTCTACTTGATACCAATAATCCCAGAGATTATCTCCTTTACCATCACCTGGCACTCGTCCTTCTGTCTGTGGTCCAGAAGTGGAGGAACCCCAGACAAAATCCTTTGGAAATTTTAGCATAGCTTTACCTCTTCATTTACTCATTTTTCCCATTATACAGAAAAAACAAGGTAAAAACTAGTTACATTTTTGCCTTGTTTTTCTTCTGATTATAGTTTTATTTCTTGCTTAGGATTTCAAGGGTTTCGAGCAAGTTATCTGCGTGAACTTCAATTGTGTCACCAGTCGCCTTGATCTTGACTTCTACGATGCCATCGGCTGCTTTCTTCCCAACAGTGATACGGATTGGCAGACCAATCAAGTCGCTATCGCTAAACTTCACTCCGACACGTTCGTTACGGTCATCTGTCAAGACTTCGTAACCAGCGTCTATCAAGTTGGCTTCCAATTTTTCTGTCAAGGCTTGCGCTTCTTCATCTTTAACATTGACAGTAATCAAATGCACATCAAATGGTGCCAATTCTTTAGGGAAGTTAACTCCCCAAGCGTAACGGAATTCACCTTTAGGCGTTTTATTGACAAAGAGGCGAGCGTGTTGTTCCATAACTGCTGAAAGAAGACGGCTAACACCGATACCGTAACATCCCATGATGATTGGCACAGCACGACCATTTTCATCCAAAACATCTGCACCCATGCTTGCTGAGTAGCGAGTTCCGAGTTTGAAAATATGACCGATCTCAATACCACGCGCGAAGTTAAGAACGCCTTGTCCGTCTGGTGAAATTTCACCCTCACGAACTTCGCGGATATCCACGTATTCTGCAGTGAAATCACGACCTGGGTTCACACCCGTCAAGTGGTAGCCATCTTCGTTGGCCCCCACAACAGCATTGCGAACATCTTGTACCTTACGGTCTGCAATGATTTTCACATTTTCTGGCAAACCAACTGGGCCAAGCGAACCAAAGCCAGCCGATATAACATTTGCTACTTCTTCCTCGCTCGCAACATCAAAGAAATCTGCACCCAAGTGGTTTTTCAACTTAACTTCATTGAGTTGGTCATTTCCAACTAGAAGGGCTGCAACAAGCTCACCATCTGCCATGTAGAAGAGGGTTTTGATTGTTTGTTCTTCTGGGACATTTAGGAAGGCTGCGACTTCATCGATGGATTTTACACCTGGAGTTTCGACGCGAGTCACTTCTTCTTCAGCGACAACACGGTTGCTTGGTTTGTACTCGTTTGTTGCCATTTCTAAGTTAGCCGCATAGCTAGACTCACTTGAGTAGGCAATAGTGTCTTCACCAGAAACCATCCATTTGAGCAATTCTGCCTTGATTTCTTCTTGCACTTCTGCAGGAATTTCATCAAATGAGGCAACTGACTTGTCCAAAACAACCCAGCGGTCAAGGTCTGTACGAGCAGGAGTGATGGCCATAAATTCTTGGCTATCCTTACCACCCATGGCACCACCATCACCAATGATGGCCTTGAAGTCCAAGCCACTACGAGTGAAAATTCGTTCATAGGCCGCCTTGTACTCGTCATAAGTCACATCCAAACTATCGTAATTAGCATGGAAACTATAGCCGTCTTTCATGATAAATTCACGCGTACGGAGAAGTCCGTTACGTGGACGTTTTTCATCACGGTACTTAGGTTGAATTTGGTAAAGGTTAAGTGGTAATTGCTTGTAAGATTTGACAGAGTCACGAACAATAGCCGTAAAAGTTTCTTCGTGTGTCGGACCTAGGATAAAGTCTGACTTTTCACGATTTTTCAGTTTATAAAGGTCTTCACCATAGGTTTCATAACGACCTGATTCACGCCAAAGATCAGCACTGAGAAGGGCAGGAGCCAACATCTCCACCGCACCAATCTTATCAAACTCTTGGCGCATGATATTCTTAGCCTTTTCAATCACACGGTTAGCGAGTGGTAGGTAAGAATAAACACCGGCAGAAACTTGACGAACATAACCAGCACGCAACATAAGGGC
>NZ_AJRE01000060.1:0-11380 GCF_000296955.1 Streptococcus sp. GMD4S | reverse complement strand
AGAGCAGAGATTTCTTGAAAGACGGAGGAGATTTAACCATCGTCATTCAGAAAAAACAAGGGGCTCCAAGTGCTAGAAATAAGATGGATACTTGTTAAAAATAGCTGCCGCTTGGTCAAAGTGGACAATATCAAAATATGGTGGCAACTTGATTCCAAGAGGTTTGGTAAAGTAGGCAAATACCTCTGACAAGATACGGTCTGTTGTTTCAAAATCATAGGCAATCTGAGGTTTTCCTGGAACGTTTGGACAAGAGAGATTAAGCTCTGTCAGTCCTTTGAATTCACTCTCTTGAACTTTTTTCAAGATGGCATGTGTTTCTTCTGGAGACATGCCAACTAAAGATAGGAAGAAAGTTCGGTTTGGCTCTTTTTCCTGCAAGTCCAAAAGATAGTCCAGATAGTAGTCTAAGCCATTATTTGGTAAGCCCATGGAGTTGATAGAACCAAGTGGAACATCCTGGTAGCGTGGCTCAGGATTGCCCTGACGAAAGTCCAAGGTCGCAGTCTTCGTAACAAAAGTACCCGCCGCTGAGTTTTTGACCCCTTCAAGCTCTTCTATCGTCATACAAGCCACACCCGCTGCATTCATCAAGCAATTGTCAAACTCAAAGCCAGCTATTTGTGTTTTCGTTGATACCATGATTCTGATCCTCCAGATTCCTTTTATTTCTAATATTATACCATACTTTAAGATTTTCTCTTTGAGAAACTAATTTCTATATAAAACGTTCGGTTTTGTAAATTGAAAGAATTTTTAGAAAATTTCTGTTTTTTTCTTTACACTCAAAAAAAATTCTGCTATAATGGCTCATGTAATAAAATATAACAACAAAAAGGAGAACGATATGACATCTGCTAAAGACTATATCCAAAGCGTGTTTGCAACTGTGAAAGCTCGTAACGGGCATGAGGCTGAATTTCTCCAGGCGGTTGAAGAATTCTTCAGCACTTTGGAACCTGTATTTGAAAAACATCCCGAGTATATCGAAGAAAACATCTTGGCACGTATCACTGAGCCTGAGCGCGTAATTTCTTTCCGAGTTCCTTGGGTTGACCGCGATGGAAAAGTCCAAGTGAACCGTGGTTACCGTGTTCAATTCAACTCAGCTGTTGGACCATATAAAGGCGGACTTCGTTTCCACCCAACTGTAAACCAAGGGATTTTGAAATTCCTCGGCTTCGAACAAATCTTTAAAAACGTTTTGACTGGACTTCCAATCGGTGGAGGTAAAGGTGGATCAGACTTCGATCCTAAAGGGAAGACTGATGCTGAAGTGATGCGCTTCTGCCAAAGCTTTATGACAGAATTACAAAAATACATCGGACCATCTCTTGACGTACCTGCTGGTGATATCGGTGTAGGTGGACGTGAAATTGGTTACCTTTACGGACAGTACAAACGTCTTAACCAATTTGATGCGGGTGTCTTGACTGGTAAACCTCTTGGATTTGGTGGTAGCTTGATTCGTCCAGAAGCAACTGGTTATGGTTTGGTTTACTACACTGAAGAAATGCTCAAAGCTAATGGTAACAGTTTTGCTGGTAAGAAAGTGGTAATTTCAGGTTCTGGTAACGTAGCTCAATATGCTCTTCAAAAAGCGACTGAACTTGGTGCGACTGTTATCTCTGTATCTGACTCAAACGGTTATGTCATCGATGAAAATGGTATTGACTTCGATCTTTTGGTTGATGTTAAAGAAAAACGCCGTGCTCGTTTGACTGAGTATGCAGCTGAGAAAGCAACTGCTACTTACCATGAAGGTTCTGTATGGACTTACGCTGGTAACTACGACATCGCTCTTCCATGTGCGACTCAAAACGAAATCAATGGTGACGCAGCTAAACGTTTGGTTGCTCAAGAAGTTATCTGCGTTTCAGAAGGTGCTAACATGCCTAGTGACCTTGACGCGATTAAAGTCTACAAAGAAAACGGAATCCTTTACGGACCTGCCAAAGCTGCTAATGCTGGTGGTGTAGCCGTTTCAGCCCTTGAAATGAGCCAAAATAGCCTTCGCCTTTCATGGACACGTGAAGAAGTTGACGGCCGTCTCAAAGATATCATGACCAATATCTTTAATACAGCTAAAACAACCGCTGAAACGTACGGTCTTGGTACTGATTACCTTGCAGGAGCTAACATTGCTGCCTTTGAAAATGTAGCAAACGCTATGATTGCACAAGGTATTGTTTAACTAGTCGATACATCCTATCGGAGGACTAATGATGAACTTACGGCCAATGGAAGTAAAAGACAATCCAGCTGTAGCACAACTCATTCGAGCTAGCCTTGAAGAATTCGGGCTTGACAAACCAGGAACTGTCTACTTTGATTCTCATCTAGATCATTTGGCCGACTATTATCAACAGCAAGAGAGAGCAGCTTACTTTATTCTGGAAGATGAAGATCAGCTGGTTGGCTGTGGTGGCTTTGCACCTGTGTCTGATAAGATTGCTGAATTACAAAAACTGTATGTCACTAAAAACAGTCGTGGCAAAGGTTATTCCAGTAGGTTGATAAAGCGCATATTCCAGGAAGCCCGCCTAGCAGGTTATGAACAGCTTTATCTAGAAACTACTACTGAACTGGCTACGGCTGTGACCATCTATCAACACTATGATTTTACAGCACTAAAACAACCACTTTCTAACGCCGCCGGCCACCCAGCTATGAATATCTGGATGATAAAATCTCTCTTGTCAGATGAATAGATGGCAGTATACTATGATCGACTCGAAGACATCAGGATCAAGATCCTCCACACAGTTAAAACAACTTTTAACAATGTAGCCAAGGCTATGATAGTTAAGGTATTGTTTAAGATTCATTTGCTTAATCCTCAATCATTATGATTGGGGATTTTTATGTTGGCTTCAAAAAAGCTCACTATTTAAAATAGTAAGCTTAAAATCAAGATTTATTTTACTTCTACTAAGGCAAAAGACAGACATTCAACTATTTCATTTACTGCTTCATCTATGTCTAGGTCCTCATTATCATTCAACATCATTGGAAGAGCATAAGAAAGACTCAAGGCTAAAATATAGCGAACAATTCTTTCGTTTGACCAATCTCGGATAACACCATTCTCTTTAAACTGATTCAGAACTGGACTAATTGACTTAATGATAGAGTGAACAATAACATTCCCTAACTGGTCAGAAGTAGTTTCATCAATAAAAGAACGACTCAAGAGAATTTTAACTTGCATTTGATTCTCCTGAATGAAAACTAGTCTATCTCGAACAATGCTTCTCAAAAACACTGGAAAACTCTCTTGGCTTGCTGTAAATTTCTTCTCAGAAAAATCAGCAATTACATCTGGAATAACCTGTTCGAGAAAAGTTGACAGAATAGCCTCTAAGATGCCTTCCTTGGTCTTAAAGTAACTAAAAACGGTCCCTTCTGAAACTCCAGCCTCCTTAGCAATAAGGCTGGCTGTTGTATTTTCAAAGCCAATTTCTGAAAATAGCTTTAGACTTGATAATAATACTTGACGTTGTTTTAAACTCAAGTTGCTATTTTCTAATGTCTGAGCATACTTTTGTTCTAAACTTTCCATTGCTGGCACCTCTCTGCTACTCTCTTACTTTTATAACCTTCTTACCTCGAGTGTGTCCCGACTTCAGACTACGATATGCCTCTCTAACAGACTTTAGAGAAAAATCATAAACCTGATCAATATTCAGCCGAACCTTCCCATCTGAGACCATTTCCGCTAGAACTCTAAAATCATCATATGTGGAATGTCTCGGACCCGTGAACTGAGCACCTCTTATCATAACATATGGTGAAGGTACTAACGTTCCAATAGCAGTGCCCTTCAATCCCAAACTGAAAGCCAATTTAACATAATCACTTCCATAGCAATCCAAGAACTTTGTAATCGGCGTTGGACTTGCTGATAGAAGAGCATTCTGGATGTTTCCTTCGTAAGCTACTGGTATGGCACCTAAGGACTTTAGATAATCTGAATTTTTCTTACTTGCAATTCCAATAACTGTCGCACCTTTAGCAACTGCATACTGTACTGCGATACTTCCAATACCACCTGCTGCTGCTGAAATAACTACAACATCTTTAGAGTTTAGATCAATCTTTCTAAAAGCACCTCCCACTGTTAGAGAGGCTACACCCATAGTAGCTGCATGGTTCATATCAATCATCTCTGGTTTCAACACAATTTCTGATTCATTGACACAAACTTCTGTTGCCAAAGCTCCCCTCTTGGTACCCAATCCAGGGTCACTGATCATTGTTCCAAAAACCTTATCCCCTACTGCAAACCGATTTACTCCTTCACCAACTTCTGTGATAACTCCAGCAAAATCCCGACCAACACCTCTTGGAAAAAGAGATGATTTTGACTCAAACCAACGACTTGGCTTCCTGAGTTTTGTCATAAAAGATAGAAATCGGAGTGGCTTTGCACCTTCAAAAGTCTTATAATCAATAGGATTTAAACCAACTGCATGAACTTCTACCCTCACTTGATTCAGTTTCAAAGAATCAGATTTAATGTTCACTAAATCTAACACTTCTTCATCACCGAAACGACTATATTGTATTGCTTGAACAACCATTGTATGAACTCCTTTACACATCTACAAAATTGAGTGAGCACTCAATCATTTTTTTGATTATACACTTATTCTTCATAGATTTCAACTATACTGTTTCTACAATTTCTAACTAAGTTAGCTGTTCATGATAAAAATAGATCTATTTTCCCTTATGAAAAATTATCAAACTATAAATTAGAGAAATCCGACTGCTTATGAAAGCAGTCGGATTTTTATATATCTAATTTTTCAAAAAATTTGCCTGCTGACCGCTTTTCTTTTAGCTTCTCCAGCAGCTCATCCTCTATAAAAGGAGTCAGGTCGTCAAAATCTTGGCAAACCTTAAAAACCGTCTCTCTGTCCAACTGGCCATAAGCTAGCTCATAATAGTCCTTATTATGATGCCAGTTCTGGTCATAGTTGATATCTTTCCGTTGATAGTAAACAATGTTTTGCTTCGGTGTCAGGTAAAGCTTCTGTGTTAGAATACTTTTCTGATCTTTGGACAACTTGCTACGACTGAAAATCTTAACACCTTGAAAGATCTTGCGCTCATGGATACCTTGATTTGTAACTTTTAATTCAACTCTTTTATAGTGCATATAGTCACCTCCAAAAATTACTTTCATTATATCAGACTCTGGCAGATTTTCAAGCAAAAGTGTCATTTCCAAAAATCTTTAGTCGCCTCTAAAATCTGTTCCGTTGGTGTCACAGTTGCTTCAATAATAGTTTTGCCAGTCATTTTCAGATAGGCTTGTATCAGATGATAGCCATAAGCATAGCCCGCAGCATAAGGCATTCCAACTGGTATCTGACCCTGTATCTTAGCTATTTCATCACCGTAGAGATATGGTGCCATTTCCGCCATCCCCGTTAGCTGAAGCTGACTTGAGATGATGGGCTTAATCTCTTCTAACTGCTCTGGACTGGTTGAAGTAACCCAAGGCCCAATGAGATCTTTGCCATAGAGCTCAGCAGCAAAAAACTCTGCCAATCCTTCACTGACTACCCAGTCTGCTAGTGTCGTCTGCTGGTTCCATTTGACAAATTGAAAGCGGACATTGTGATTGCACTCATGGGCTAACGCCGCCTGCACACGGGGTAAAGTATAGTCATTTGGTAGCAGACTAAGCATGAGGTAGCCTGGAATTCCACCATCTCCACTATAACCCTTATTGAGCTGTAACATGGGCTTTTCAGGGTTGCCCAATAAAATAGTAAAATGGTAATCCTCAACCTCTAAGTCATAGCCAGCCTGCTCAAAAAGACCAATACTCCTCTTGATGGTATTCTGGCAGTCTTGCCAGAGTTGATCAGAGCTCAGAGCGTCGATAGCTGGTCTATCCTTCTCTGACAGAGTTCCGGGTAGCTGATTCATAAAACCAAGTAGGAACAAAGCATCAAATCCTCCGGGATACTTGGCTTTCAGAGGAATATGTTGAGTTTGGTATTTCGTAGCAAAAGGTGCTAATATTTTAGCTCGAAAACAGCCCTCTCTCTTTTCCAAAGGAAGCTCGAGCATCTCTTGGTAAACTTCATCTGAACGAATCATATTGATTTGCATAGTAATCTCCTTTCTTATCTATTATTAGTATAATCCCTTACCTAAGGTCAGAGTCAAGAAGAAAATTGAATTTCTATCAAGATTCTAGTAACTGTTAGAAAAAGCACCCTAGAACTTTCGTATCAGACTATAATTTAGAGGTAGATTTACCATTCTAAACAGAAAAAACCGCTACTCCTAAGAATAGCGGTTTAATCATGTTTTTAAGCTACTAATGTAGTTGCTCTATTATTTAAGAGTAACTGAAGCTCCAGCTTCTTCCAATTTAGCTTTGATTTCTTCAGCTTCTGCAGTTGGAACGCCTTCTTTGATGACACCTGGTGCACCATCAACAAGTTCTTTAGCTTCTTTAAGTCCAAGACCTGTGATTTCACGTACAACTTTGATAACGCCAACTTTTTTGTCACCAGCAGCTGTCAACTCAACGTCAAATGAATCTTTAGCAGCACCAGCGTCAGCAGCACCAGCTGCAGCAACAGCTACAGGAGCAGCTGCAGTTACACCAAATTCTTCTTCGATAGCTTTTACAAGGTCGTTCAATTCAAGGATTGAAGCTTCTTTAATTTCAGCAATAATGTTTTCAATGTTCAATGCCATTGTTATTTCCTCCAAATAAGTTTTTAATTTTATAATAGTTTTTCCGTAGCTAGGCTACGCTGCGTAGCTTAAGATTAAGCTGCGTCTTCTTTGTTTTCTGCAACCGCTTTGACTGCAAGAGCAACGTTGCGCACTGGCGCTTGAAGTACAGAAAGGAGCATAGAAAGAAGTCCTTCGCGGTTTGGAAGAGTTGCAAGAGCAACGATTTCTTCTTTAGATGCGACAGCGCCTTCGATTGCACCACCTTTGATTTCAAGTGCTTCAGCGTTTTTAGCAAAATCGTTCAAGATTTTCGCTGGTGCGATAACATCTTCGTTAGAAAATGCTACTGCAGATGGTCCAACAAATACTGATGCAAGATCTTCAAGACCAGCTTTTTCAGCTGCACGACGCAAGATTGAGTTTTTAATGACTTTATACTCAACTTCGCTTCCACGAAGCTCACGACGAAGAACTGTATCTTGCTCAACTGTCAAACCACGAGCGTCTACAACGACGATAGATGCAGCAGCTTTCATTTTTTCAGCCACTACGTCAACTAGTTCCGCTTTTTTAGCAATAATTGCTTCACTCATTAGTGTGTTCACCTCCGTAATTATTTTGCTTGGGGAATTTTTCCAAAAGAAAAACGCGCCCAAACCTAGACACGAAAGTACAATACGCTTCTTTTTACATGATACGTTTTGTCCTCGGTAGGATCTTTATGAGTCGAGCTCCCCTACTGTCTTAGGCAGTTTTTTCAAACCGTATATAAGTATAGCATAGACAAAAAAAGAATGCAAGATTTTTGCAAACTTTTTTTAAAATTTTTTAAATCTCTACTGTCAAAACTTTGCCTTGCTTAACCACCTGTTCTCCAGCGATATAAACATCGTCAACATCACTGGATTTGACAGCATAAACCAGGTGAGAGAGCATATTTTCCTGAGGTTGAAGATGGATTTTTCCTTGTGGTTGAATGACCAGAAAATCTGCCTGTTTGCCAACTTCTAGGCTTCCTATCTGATTTTCCATTCCTAGAACCTTAGCCCCTTCGATTGTCAGTGCCTTAAGGGCTGTCTCGATAGGGAATTGGCTGGCATCTCCACTCTTCATTTTCTGAAGAAGGGCTGCGGTCCGTCCTTCCTCAAACATATCTAGATTGTTATTGGAAGCAACTGAGTCAGTCGCAATTCCGACTGCTACTCCTGCTTTTTGCAGTTGGATGATTGGAGCGATCCCTGAGGCCAGTTTGAGGTTACTAATAGGATTGTGAGCGATGGCCACTTGAGAGGTTGCCAAACGTTCAATTTCTCTCTCGTTTAATTCGACCCCGTGAGCAAAGACAGACGGATGATCTAAGTAACCTAGTTCTTCTAGAAATGCGAGGGGGCGTTTGCCGTATCGTTTCAGGATAATTCCTGATTCCTCCTTGGTCTCCGCCACATGGATATGGATAGGAATGTCCAGCTCTTTTGCCATATCTAAGCTTGCTTCCAGAAGGTCTCTACTACAACTGTAGGGAGAATGTGGAGCCACCATAACCTTGAAATTTGGGTTTTCATATCCTAAGATTTCCTCTATGATGGCTCGTGTTCTGCTCATAGTCTCAGCAGTTGATTCTGCCTCTGAAGAAAAGAGGGTCGGTGAGAAATAACCACGCATCTTGGAAGCTTTGACTGCCTGATAAATTTGCTCAATCGCCACACCATTGGGATTATACATATCGTTGAAGCTTGTTGTTCCTGACTGGAGCATCTCTGTCAGAGCCTGCTTGACTGCTATTGTAGTCATGTCAGGAGTGAAGTCTGCTTCTGCTGGCCAGATATAGTCATTGAGCCATTCATGGAGATTGCTGTCATCTCGGATCCCTCTCAATCCTGTCATAGCTGAATGGGTATGGCAATTGATCAAACCAGGCATAATCCAGGCTCCCTGATAGTCTATAATCTGCTCGGCTTGATTTAAAATTTCTTGTTTCTCTTGACCGACATAGATGATTTGAGAGTCCTTAACGGCTAAGATACCATCCAAATAAACATGGAAATCTTGGTCACAAGTCACGATATTTAGATGATGATAGACTTTCATTGTTTTCTCCTTCTAAGACCCTAATTTTTTCTAGCTATTGTAACAAAAAAGTCACCCGAAGGCAACTCTTTTTATCCATAAGATTTCAAAATAGAAAGGATTATTCAGAGCTAAAAGCCGCAGCCTTTTGCATTTGGTAATACTTGCCCTTTCTAGCCATGAGATCCTGATGGTTACCATGCTCCACGATGTCACCATCCACCAAGACTAGAATCAGATCCGCATCCTGAATGGTTGACAGGCGGTGGGCGATGATAAAGCTTGTTCGCTCTTTCATGAGTTTGGCAAAGGCATCCTGTACCAGCACTTCTGTCCGCGTATCGATGGAGGAAGTCGCCTCGTCTAAGATGAGAATCTTGGGAATAGCTAGAAAGACACGGGCAATGGTTAAAAGCTGAGCCTGACCGACAGAGAGAGATTCTCCTGCATTTTCCAACTTGGTATTGTATCCCTGTGGCAACTGTTGGATGAAAAAGTCTGCGTTGGCTGCTTTTGCGGCAGCAATCACCTGCTCCCTACTGGCATCAGGATTTCCAAAGGCAATATTGTCATGAATGGTCCCTTGCTTGAGCCAGGTTTCTTGGAGTACCATCCCAAACTGCTGTCTCAATGACGCTCGGGTATAATCATAAATGGATTGCCCATCTAACAAGATATCTCCCGAGTTAATAGGATAAAAACGCATGAGGAGATTGATAAGAGTTGACTTACCAGCACCTGTCGGACCAACGATGGCTACCTTGCTACCAGCTGGGATATCGATAGACAAATCCTTAATCAAGATCCTTTCAGGATTGTATCCAAAAGAAACATGCTTAAAGGAAATGGCTCCCTTAACTTGGTCACTGGTCAAGATTTCCTTACCTGTTTCAACAACCTCAGGACTTTCTAAGACAGCATAGACACGCTCTGCACAAGCTAAAGCACTTTGCAACTCAGCTAAAACAGAAGAAATATCATTAAAGGGCTTGGTGTACTGTTGGACGTAATTCAAAAAAGTCACTAAACGTCCGATGGTCAAGGTGGACCCCATCATGATTCGATAAGCTCCTACTCCAGCAAGAAGAGCATAAATGAGTGCGTTGACAAAGCGAGTTGAAGGATTAACCGTTGATGAATAAAAGATGGCTGACTGAGAATAGCCTGCATAGTTGGCATTAGCCACATGCAGTCTTTGGATAAACTCTGTTTGAGCATTGAAGGACTGGATAATAGTTTGCTGGCTAAGAGACTCTTCAATCAACTGAGTCTGAATTCCTCTCGTCTCCGTTTGCTTCTGGAAGAGGTGATAAGATCTCTTGGCAATAAAGCGTGAAATCACCATGGACAGGGGCGTCAACAGCAAGACCAAGAGGGCCATGAGGAGATGAATTTGGAGCATGGCTAGAATACTAACCAAAATCATCAAAACACCAATGAAAAATTGATTGAAAATCATGGTTAAGCCGGCTGCCAGCTGTTCTATGTCTGTGGTCACACGACTAACCATCTCTCCACTGCCCTGCCGATCCACAAAAGCAATCGGTAACCGATGGAGCTTATGAATGATTCGCTCCCGCAAGTCTCTGGTATAAGAGAAGATTAGACGATTATAAAGAAGAGGATTGGCCCATTGTACCAGTGTATTTCCTATGATCACCAAGATCATCTGGATGAAAATCTGCCAAAAAACTGGTGAAGAACCAGTTACGAGGACCTGGTCAATGACCTGCCCAATCAAGATAGGTAGGTAGATCGATAAAGCAACTTGGGCAATAGTTCCTAGAAAGGCAAGGAAAAGGAGGAAAGGATGGTTTGCTAAATCTATGGCCAAACGTTTGAGCGTCTGGTTTGCGGTTTGTCGTTTCATGCTAGTCCTCCTTTCCATGTTGGGATGCATTGATTTCGCGATAGACTTGGCTAGTCTTCATTAATTCCTCGTGCTTGCCAACAGCTAGTAACTCACCTTTTTCCAAGAGGAGAATCTGGTCAGCCATCTGAAGTGTAGACGTTCGTTGAGAAATCAAGATTAAGCTCGTGTTAGGTAAATTCTCTCGGATAGCTTTCAAGAGCTTGGACTCAGTGATGGTGTCCAGGGCCGAGGTCGCATCATCTAGGATGAGAAATGGAGCTTGTCGCAAGACTGCTCGGGCAATAGATAGCCTTTGTTTTTGTCCACCTGAGAAATTTCGTCCTCCTGCCTCAACTAGGGCATCCAAAAGTCCTTCCTTTTCACTGACAAAATCCTTAGCTTGCGCAATTTCCAAGGCCTGCCAAAGTTCTTGGTCAGACACTTCTCGATTGAAACCTAGAGTCAAGTTGGAACGAATAGTTCCTTTAAAAAGTTCGACTTTTTGAGGTACATAGGCAATCCAAGACCGCCACTGCTCAAGATTACGAGGACTACATCCATCTCGATAAAGGTCAATGCTCCCCTTGTCTGCTGGATAAAGACCAAGTAAGACTTGCACCAAGCTTGATTTACCTGAACCAGTTCCCCCGATGATACCAAGGATCTGCCCTTGATTCATATCAAAGGAAATGTTTCTCAGAGAAGGCTGGGCCGCATCAGGATAGGTAAAGGTTAATTCTTTGACTTGCAAAA
>NZ_AJRE01000059.1:0-11505 GCF_000296955.1 Streptococcus sp. GMD4S | reverse complement strand
AATTGCTTTACATTCTTGAAAACTCAGAAGTGAAGATCCAATTCTACGGAACTGAAGTGATTGGTGTTACCGTTCCTACTACTGTCGAATTGACAGTTGCAGAAACCCAACCATCTATCAAAGGTGCTACTGTTACAGGTTCTGGTAAACCAGCAACGATGGAAACTGGACTTGTCGTAAACGTTCCAGACTTCATCGAAGCAGGACAAAAACTCGTTATCAACACTGCAGAAGGAACTTACGTTTCTCGTGCCTAATCTCTAGAAAGAGGTCATTCTATGGGAATTGAAGAACAACTTGGCGAAATCGTTATCGCCCCACGTGTACTTGAAAAAATCATTGCTATTGCTACTGCAAAAGTAGAGGGTGTTCACTCTTTTTCAAACAAATCAGTATCTGACACCCTTTCAAAACTTTCTCTTGGCCGTGGTGTTTATCTTAAAAACGTGGACGAAGAGCTCACAGCAGATATCTATCTCTACCTTGAGTACGGAGTAAAAGTTCCTAAGGTAGCTGTTGCTATCCAGAAAGCTGTTAAAGATGCCGTCCGCAATATGGCTGATGTAGAACTCGCTGCTATCAATATTCACGTTGCAGGTATCGTTCCAGATAAAACACCAAAACCAGAATTGAAAGATCTATTTGACGAGGACTTCCTCAATGACTAGTCCACTATTAGAATCTAGACGCCAACTCCGTAAATGCGCTTTTCAAGCTCTCATAAGCCTTGAATTCGGTACGGATGTCGAAACTGCTTGTCGTTTCGCCTATACTCATGATCGTGAAGATACGGATGTGCAACTTCCAGCCTTTTTGACAGAGCTAGTTTCTGGTGTTCAGGCTAAAAAGGAAGAACTAGACAAGCAAATCACACAGCATTTAAAAGCAGGTTGGACCATCGAGCGTTTAACACTCGTGGAGAGAAACCTCCTTCGCTTGGGAGTCTTTGAAATCACTTCATTCGACACCCCACAGTTGGTGGCGGTTAATGAAGCTATTGAGCTTGCAAAGGACTTCTCAGATCAAAAATCTGCCCGTTTTATCAACGGACTGCTCAGCCAGTTTGTAACAGAAGAACAGTAAAAAGAAAAAGTGTTTGACAATTATCAAACACTTTTTTCTTTGCCTCCTACTATCTAAAAAAATGATAATAGATATAATTATAAACAAAAATCCAGATGGGTTTTGCATAAATGAGAAAGTTGAAAAAACTATGGCACAGGATGGTAATTTTTAAGTTCTTTGTCCATCGGTAGACAAGGGCATAGAAGAGACCGCCTAAACTATAAATAATCAAACTGATAGGATCTCGGTGAGTTAGGATCAAATGACTAAGTCCAAAGATAAGAGCAGATAGGATAACATCCAGATAGTACTTGGACTGGGGAAAGAAGGTATTCATAAAGTACCCTCTATGAATCAGTTCCTCTAATATAGGTGCGACGATTACTGTTAAACTAAAACTGAGAACAGTTGATAGAAAAGTTGGTTGCCCATTGGAGTATAGAATCGAAAGAAGGTCTTGAAAGATATACTTGTTATCAATTAGGTGATGAAACTGTAACTGAAAAGCATCCACCAATTGACGTTCAAAATAAGTAGCCACTAGACCAAATACAAGGTAAAAGAATCTTGACTTCTTTGAACCCTTTTTCTCAAAAATATAGAGCATCTCTTTCTTTTTGAGCCAGTAGATAAATAATAGCAAAAGAGCTATTACTTCAACTGTTAAAAAGATAGAATAGCCATCTATCCCCCATCCTAAAAACTTAGTTAGATGCATAATCCCTAACTCTGGTAGGTAAATCGATAGAAATACCAGTGATGTATAGACTCCCAAATGCCCTAGTTTTTTCATACTTACCCCTTTAAATTATTAGACTATTAAGGTATAATTCCGTTACCATAACCAGTCATTCTATTACGTATTGTACTCCATTCTGTCGCTAAACTATATGCATATGGCGAATCCCAATGTCTATCGTCAACTAACCAAATCATACCACCACCTGAAACTTGCTCTAAGTCCTCAGATGAAAGAACTGTAAATGTTTCTGTACCTGTCCTATCAAGTAGCTCCTTAAAATAAATTTTTGTCAGCTTACATCTACAGTATATATCTTTTTTATCTATTTTATAGTCCATCTCCTCAACTGTCAATTTTTCATCCTAAATGGTAGCTCTACTCATTGAGAAATAAGAAATTGATAAAAGAGATTTCTCTATCTTCCCATCAAATTAGAAAAAGTGTTCGACAAATATCAAACACTTTTTTCTTTGTCTCCACTATCTAAAAATCAAATAATAGATATAAAATAAGAGCGACGGAGCATAGGGAATCGCATTATAGAAACTATGACAAACAATAGTAAATCGAAGACTACCCGTAACTCGATAAGTAACTGCAAACAGAAGACCAAGAATACTATAAATGATGAGACTGATGGGGTCACGATGGGATAGAACCAAGTGACTGAGCCCAAAGATGAAAGAAGACAAGATCACATCCAAATAAAACTCCGACTTCGGAAAGAAGGTATTCATAAAATAACCTCTATAGATTGTCTCCTCAACAACAGGTACAATCGAAACATTAAAGATTAAATATATAAGACTTGATAGAGTCGTTTCTTTTCCGTTTAAGTAAAGTTCTGAAAGAAGGTCTTGGAAAATAAAACTATGGTCAATCAATCGAATATTCTGCATTCTAAATCCATTTAAAAAAGAATAGATAAGGAAACAAGCTACCAAGAAAGCGAGATAAGACCAGCGTCAATCCTTTTTCTCAAAGATAAAGAGCATCTTCTTCTTTTTCAACCACAAAACGAATAAAAAGAAAATAAGTAACACTTCTCCAACTAGGAAGATTATATAGCTGTCCATTCCTAAACCAAAGGTTCTAGCTAGAGTTATAGCTCCTAATGGCGTTAAATAAATGTACAGGAACATTAAAATCATACAGATTCCTAAATGTATTGTCTTTTTCATTCTTTCTCTCTCCTAATGGTAAACTCTCTATTAGGGCTATATAGAGGATAGACTATTGATATGTTTTTATTATTTATCTAGAGTATTGATGTTTATCCATGCTCTATTATCAAAATAGCTAGAACAATTTGTTCTAGCTTTTAAATTTTCTTAGTATTTTCTAAAACGTTGGTAACGTTCTTCGATAAGTTGGTCGAGTGGTAGTTCTTGCAACCTATCTAGTTCTGCACGCAATTCATTTTTAACGCAACCTAGCAGTTCTTTACTTGACAGTCCTGCCTCTGAGATTACCTTGTCTACAATTCCCATTTCTAGGAGTTCATGTGAAGTGATTTTCATCAATTCCGCCGCTTCCATAGCACGACTTCCATCCTTCCAAAGGATAGAGGCAAATCCTTCCGGGCTAAGTACTGCGTAGATTGAGTTTTCTAACATCCAGACACGATTAGCTACGGCTAGAGCTAGAGCCCCACCAGATCCACCTTCACCGATAATAATCGCGATGATTGGAACCTTGAGATCACTCATTTCCATCAGGTTTCGGGCAATTGCTTCACCTTGTCCACGTTCCTCGGCACCAACACCTGGGTAAGCACCCGCCGTATTGATAAAGGTCACAACTGGACGGCCAAACTTTTCTGCCTGTTTCATCAGGCGCAAGGCCTTACGATAGCCTTCTGGATGTGGTTGCCCAAAATTTCGTTTGAGGTTATCATGAAGACTCTTCCCCTTTTGGATACCAACGACAGTTACTGCTTGGTCACCTAACCAACCAATTCCACCGATAACCGCACCATCATCACGGAAAGAGCGATCTCCATGCAATTCGATAAACTCGTCAAAAATTCCATTGGCAAAATCAAGTGCAGTCAAGCGACTCTGCTCGCGTGCCTCTCTGACTATTTTTGCAATATTCATCCGCGACTTCCTCCATGCAATCTTACTAATTTAGCAATTGTTTCAGGCAATTCTCTCCGTTTGACAATTGCATCAACAAATCCATGTTCAAGCAGAAATTCTGCCTTTTGGAAGTCATCCGGTAAGGTCTCACGAACTGTATTTTCGATAACACGACGTCCAGCAAAACCAACCAAACTCTGTGGCTCAGCTAGGATAATATCCCCTTCCATAGCAAAAGAAGCGGTCACCCCACCTGTTGTCGGATCGGTTAAAATAGTTAGGTAAAAAAGTCCTGCCTTGGAATGACGTTGAACTGCCGCAGAAATCTTAGCCATCTGCATCAAGCTCATGATTCCTTCTTGCATACGGGCTCCACCAGAAGCTGTGAAGAGAACGACTGGCAAGTTTTCTACCGTTGCATACTCAAACAAGCGCGTGATTTTTTCACCCACAACGGTTCCCATAGAAGCCATGATAAAGTTTGAATCCATGATCCCAAGGGCAACTTTTTGTCCCTTGATGCTAGCTGTACCAGTCAGTACTGCTTCATCCAAACCTGTCTTTTCACGCATACTAGCTAGTTTTTTCTGGTAGCCAGGAAAGTTTAATGGATCTTGAGTTTCAATACCCGTAAACATCTCCACAAAGGTGTCAGAATCAATCGTCAAATCCAAGCGTTCCTGAGCTGAAATACGGAAAGTATAGCTACAATGGGGACAAATTCGTTCGCTCCCAAGATCCTTTTGGTAAATGGTGTGTTTACAACCAGGACACTGGGAGAAGAGTTCATCCGGAACCTCAGGCTTGGCTTGTGGTTTCTGCCTTACGGAACGGTTAGGATTGATCCGAATATACTTATCCTTTTTACTAAATAGAGCCATAACTCCCCCTTTTAGTTCTCATACTATTTGAAAGTCTATTCTTTTTCTTGGTATTTTGGCAAGAAAGTTTCCATCAAGAAGGAAGTATCGTAGTCACCAGCGATAACTCGGCGGTCTGAAATCAGATCCAACTGGAAGTCTGCATTGGTTTGCACTCCTTCAATATCAAGTTCATAAAGTGCCCGTTGCATCTTCATTAAGGCATCAAAACGATTCTCCCCATGAACAATGATTTTGGCAATCATACTATCATAGTAAGGAGGAATGGTATAACCTGGATAGACTGCAGAGTCTACACGCAATCCAACTCCTCCACTTGGAAGGTAGAGGTTGGTAATTTTACCTGGGCTTGGAGCAAAGTTAAATGCTGGATTTTCCGCATTGATCCGGCACTCGATAGCATGACCTCGTAGGACGATATCTTCTTGTTTGAAAGGTAAAGGTTGACCGGCAGCAATGCGAATCTGCTCTTTCACGATATCAACACCTGAAACAAACTCTGTGACTGGGTGTTCAACTTGCACACGAGTATTCATTTCCATGAAGTAGAAATTGCCACTCGCTTCATCGAGAAGAAATTCAATCGTCCCTGCATTTTCATAGCCAACAGACTCTGCTGCACGAACGGCTGCAGCACCAATTTCATGACGAAGGGTTTTGCCAATTGCAATGGATGGGCTTTCTTCTAAGACCTTTTGGTTATTCCGTTGGAGTGAACAGTCCCGTTCACCAAGATGGACAACATGACCCTCTTGGTCCGCAAGAATCTGAACTTCGATATGACGAGCTGGATAAATCACACGCTCAAGATACATAGCGCCATTTCCAAAATTGGCCTTGGCTTCACTGGATGCTGTTTCAAAGGCTGCGACCAAGTCTTCTGCCTTTTCAACCTTACGAATCCCTTTTCCACCACCACCTGCCGATGCCTTAAGCATGACTGGATAGCCAATTTTTTCTGCAACTGCAAGCGCCTCTTCAGCCGTGTGAACTTCACCATCAGATCCTGGGATAACTGGAACTCCAGCCTTGATCATTTGCTCACGCGCATTGATCTTATCTCCCATGGTATCCATTACTGCCCCAGAAGGACCGATGAACTTAATCCCCACTTCATCACACATCGTGGCAAACTTGGAGTTTTCGCTAAGAAAACCAAAACCTGGGTGGATGGCTTCTGCTTCAGTCAAGACTGCAGCAGATAAAATAGCGTTGATATTGAGATAAGACTCAGTCGCCTTACCAGGTCCGATACAGATAGCTTCATCTGCTAGGAGTGTGTGAAGAGCTTCTTTATCAGCAGTTGAATAAACTGCTACAGTTGCAATGCCCAATTCACGCGCAGCTCGAATAATGCGAACCGCAATCTCACCACGGTTGGCAATCAAAATTTTACGAAACATGGAGAACCTCCTTAGTTTCCAATTGCAAAGGTAAGAGTACCACTCGCTGCAAGCTTACCATCTACTTCAGCCTTTGCTTCAACCACGGCAATCGTACCACGACGTTTGACAAAAGTAGCCGTCATGACTAATTGATCACCTGGTACAACTTGCTTCTTGAACTTAACCTTGTCCATGCCAGCATAGAAGACCAGTTTCCCTTTATTTTCAGGTTTGGACAATTCCAAGACACCAGCAGTCTGAGCCAAGGCCTCCATGATAAGAACACCTGGCATGACTGGGTATTGAGGAAAATGACCATTAAAGAAAGGTTCGTTGATGGTCACATTTTTAATGGCAACAATGGTATCCTCGCTCACTTCCAAGACACGATCCACTAGGAGCATGGGGTAGCGATGGGGTAGAGCTTCTTTGATTCCTTGAATATCGATCATTTGATACGTACCAATCCTTTACCGAACTCAACCATTTCTTCATTTGAAACGAGAATTTCTGTCACCACACCATCTTTAGGTGCAGGGATTTCATTCATGACTTTCATGGCTTCGATGATCACCAAAGTCTGACCTTTTTTAACACTGTCTCCAACTGTGACAAAGGCAGGTTTATCTGGTCCAGCAGCCAAGTAAGCCACCCCTACAAGTGGGCTTTCAACAACATCACCCTCTGGAGCAACAGTCGTTTCAGCCAGTGCTGGAGATTCTTCCACTGCACTCTCTACTGGAGTTGAAGGGGCAGAAACTACTGGACTTGCAGCTACTGCAGCTGGCACTGGAGCAACTTGAGCTGGTGCTTCAGAAGCCATTCTTGCTTCATTCTTACTAAACTGCAATTCGTCCGTTCCGTTTTTATAAGAAAATTCTCTCAAACTTGATTGGTCAAATTGAGCCATCAAGTCCTTGATTTCATTTAAATTCATAATTATTTATTCTCCCAACGTTTGAAAGCAAGAACCGCATTGTGTCCACCAAAACCAAAAGTGTTTGAAATAGCATAAGGGATTTCTTGCTCCAAGCCTTGTCCATAAACGACATTCGCTTCGATATAGTCTGATAACTCACTTGTTCCAGCTGTCATTGGTACATAGTTATGACGCATGGCTTCAATAGTAGCGATGGCTTCCACTGCCCCTGCAGCACCAAGCAAGTGTCCTGTAAAGGACTTGGTTGAAGATACAGGTACTTCTTTACCAAGGACAGCTACGATCGCACCACTTTCTCCTTTTTCATTAGCAGGAGTTGAAGTTCCGTGGGCATTGACATAAGCCACTTGCTCTGGAGAAATTTCTGCTTCTTCCAAAGCCAACTTCATAGCCTTAATCGCACCTTGACCTTCTGGATGAGGTGAAGTCATATGGTAAGCATCACAGGTATTACCATAGCCAACTACTTCAGCCAAGATGGTCGCCCCACGTTTTTCAGCATGTTCAAGGCTTTCAAGAACCAACATTCCTGAACCTTCTCCCATCACAAATCCGTTACGATCTTTGTCAAATGGGATAGAAGCTCGAGTTGGATCTTCTGTAGTTGATAGGGCGGTCAAAGCTTGGAAACCAGCGATAGCAAAAGGAGTGATAGATGATTCTGATCCACCAACTAACATGACATCTTGGAAACCAAACTTGATAGAACGGAAGGCATCTCCGATGGCATCATTTGATGAGGCGCATGCTGTATTGATTGATTTACAGATACCGTTTGCTCCGAAGCGCATGGCAACATTTCCTGAAGCCATATTTGGCAAGGCTTTTGGAAGTGTCATTGGTTTAACGCGTTTTGGACCTTTTTCATGAAGACGGATAACCTGATCTTCGATTTCTTTAATTCCCCCAATACCAGAAGCCACGATGACACCAAAGCGATCCTTATCGATTGCTTCTACATCAAGATTTGCATTTGTCACCGCTTCTTGAGCCGCATACAAGGCATACAAAGAATAGTTGTCAAAACGGTTGGTATCTTTTTTGACAAAGTATTTATCAAATGGGAAATCTTGAACTTCTGCCGCATTGTGCACAGCAAATTCGCTGTGGTCAAACTTAGTGATTTCTCCAATTCCAATCTTCCCAGTTTGCAAACTGTTCCAAAATTCTTCTGGAGTATTTCCGATAGGAGAGGTCAATCCGTAACCTGTTACTACAACTCGATTTAGTTTCATCTGTCTTACCTATATCTTTCCTTATTTTTTACATGCTAAGTCCGCCATCAACAGCGAGAACTTGTCCAGTCAAATAATCCTGTCCAGCCAGGAACACTGTAGCATCTGCGATATGTTCTGCTTGACCGAAATGTTTCATTGGGATTTGGGCCAATGTCGCTTCCTTGACCTTATCAGACAAAACAGCAGTCATATCTGACTCGATCATCCCTGGTGCAAGAGCATTTACGCGTACGTTGCGATTGGCAACTTCACGTGCAACTGACTTGGTAAAACCAATCAAGCCTGCTTTAGAAGCTGCATAGTTGGCTTGTCCGATATTTCCCATCAAACCGACCACACTCGACATGTTGATAATCGCACCTTCACGTGCCTTGATCATCTGTTTCAAGACTGCTTGCGTCATGTTGAAGGTACCTGTCAAGTTGATTTTAATCACTTTTTCAAAGTCTTCTTCGGTCATCTTGAGCATAAGCGTATCTTGAGTGATCCCAGCATTGTTGACCAAGACATCGACAGAACCGAGTTCCGCAATCGCTTGATCTACCATACGCTTGGCATCTGCAAAGTCTGAAACATCACCTGATATCGGTACTACTTTGACGCCGTAGTTTGAAAACTCAGCCAGCAATTCTTCTGAGATTGCTCCGCGACTATTCAAAACTACATTAGCGCCTAGTTGGGCAAATTTGTGAGCAATGGCAAGTCCGATACCACGGCTTGAACCTGTTACAAAGACATTTTTGTTTGTAAGTTGCATTCTATCTCTCCTATTTCCTGTTGTATTTTGTGGGAGAAGGGATCATTAGTTTTCTAACAAAGCATCCAAGCTTGCTTGGTCTTCAACGTTAGCTAGCTTAGCTGTTTTATCGATTTTTTTGACAAAGCCTGATAGGACCTTACCAGGACCAATTTCAATAAAGTTGGTTACCCCAGCATCCTGCATCACAGCAATACTTTCATAAAAACGAACAGGTTCTTTGACCTGACGCGTCAAAAGCTCTTGGATTCGACCTTTTTCCATAACAGCAGCTTCCGTATTGCCAACTAGTGGGCAAGTGAAATCAGCGAAACTCACTCCCTCAAGAGCTTCAGCTAGTTGCTGACTAGCTGGCTCTAAAAGTGCTGTATGGAAGGGACCAGATACATTTAAAGGAATCAATCGTTTTGCTCCTGCTTCCTGCAAGAGTTCAACTGCGCGGTCAACCGCAGCCACCTCGCCACCGATAACGATTTGGCTTGGGGTGTTGTAGTTAGCTGGAGTCACTACTCCAACTTTAGAGGCTGTTTCACAAGCTTCCTCAATCACTTCAACTGGAGTATTGAGAACCGCAACCATCTTCCCAGAGCCTGCAGGTGCAGCCTCTTCCATATAAGCACCGCGCTTAGCAACCAAGGCAACTGCATCCTCAAAGTCCAAGGCCCCACTTGCTACAAGAGCAGAATATTCCCCAAGAGACAATCCTGCTACCATATCTGGCTGATAACCCTTTTCTTTCAATAGTCGGTAAATAGCAACCGAAGTCGCTAAAATAGCTGGCTGCGTATAGCGAGTCTGGTTTAACTTGGTTTCTTCCTTATCAATCAAGTCACGAAGATCATAACCCAAAACCTGACTGGCTTGGTCAATTGTTTCCTTGACGATAGGATAGCGATCATAGAGATCACGCCCCATTCCTAGATACTGAGCACCTTGACCTGCAAATAGAAAGGCTGTTTTAGTCATTTCTTACAACTCCTGCCCAACGAGAGGCTTCTTCTTGAATTTTTTTGGCTGCGCCATAGTATAGATCTTTTAGGATTTCTTCGACAGTTTCCTCTTTAGAAACCAAACCAGCGATCTGACCTGCCATGACAGATCCACCTTCTACATCTCCATGAACAACGGCTTTAGCAAGAGCACCAGCTCCCATTTGTTCAAAGATTTCTAAATCTGGATTTTCTTGTTTAAAGGCATCTTTTTCAGCCTGCTCAAAGTCACGTGTCAATTGGTTTTTAATGGCACGAACAGCATGTCCAAAGTGTTGAGCTGAAATAGTCGTATCAATATCACGCGCTTTTAAGATTTTTTCCTTGTATTTTGGATGGGCGTTAGATTCCTTAGCTACTACGAAACGCGTACCAACCTGAACAGCCTCAGCTCCAAGCATAAAGCCTGCAGCGACACCTTCACCGTCCGCAATTCCTCCAGCTGCGATAACTGGAATTGAAACAGCTGCAGCAACTTGGCGAACCAAGGTCATCGTCGTCAATTTACCAATATGCCCACCGGCTTCCATTCCCTCTGCAATAACCGCATCTGCACCAATTTTTTCCATGCGTTTTGCCAAAGCAACACTTGGAACAACGGGAATAACTGTAATTCCTGCATCATGGAAACGAGTCATGTATTTACTTGGATTTCCTGCACCAGTTGTAACAACCTTGACCCCTTCTTCAATCACGAGATCAACGATGTCTTCTACAAAAGGTGACAAGAGCATGATGTTGACACCAAAAGGTTTGTCCGTAAGTGATTTGATTTTATCGATATTAGCCTTTACGACCTCTTTAGGTGCATTCCCACCACCGATAATCCCTAGACCACCAGCTTTTGATACTGCACCAGCCAAGTCACCATCAGCAACCCAGGCCATTCCTCCTTGAAAAATAGGATAATCAATGTTCAATAATTCTGTAATACGTGTTTTCATAGTGCCTCCATCATTCCTTGCTTACGTAATAGTTCGACGAGTTTATCATTTGAGTTTCAAACTATTACCTAAACAAGAGGGAGTGGGTTTCCCCTACTCCTTCTAGTAATATGTTAATTATTTTGTTTGCTCTTCAACGTAGGCAACCAAGTCACCAACTGTTTTCAAGTTATCTTCTGCTTCGATTTGGATATCGAAAGCATCTTCGATTTCAGAGATTACTTGGAACAAGTCCAATGAATCTGCATCCAAATCATCAAAAGTAGATTCAAGTGTTACTTCTGATGCGTCTTTCCCAAGTTCTTCAACGATAATTTCTTGTACTTTTTCAAATACTGCCATGATAGGACTCCTTTAAAATATAAAAAATTTATAACTATGTGTTTACCACATGATTACCTAGATTGTAAGAATGAGTGTGCCCCATGTCAAACCTCCACCGAAGCCTGATAGGAGAATCGTCTGGCTACCATCTAAACGAAT
>NZ_AJRE01000058.1:0-12543 GCF_000296955.1 Streptococcus sp. GMD4S | reverse complement strand
TACCCGCAATTTCATTTAGTTTTTGAATCAAATCCGCCACTTTCATCTTCTCACCATTGAGGGAGATAGGCACCCCGCAACTAAACTCAATGTCAATAAATTCTGGACTGTCTGGTGCCTCTTCTGGTGAAGATGTGATTCCAAATGCTTCTTCTGGCGCTTGGTTCCAAGGATTTTCCAAGACACCACATTCATTTGCACGTCCCCAAAGATTTTGATCGACAGAGTAAGGATTGTCAAGGTCAGCAGGAACTGGGACGCCATTTTCTTTTGCATATTGGATTTCTTCTTCACGAGACCATTTCCACTCACGAACAGGTGCAACTACCTTTAAATTGGGATCCAAAGCTGCAATAGAGACTTCAAACCGAACTTGGTCGTTTCCCTTGCCTGTACAACCATGGGCAATTGTAGTTGCCCCCGTCTGATGAGCTATTTCAACGAGTTTTTTTGAAATAAGAGGGCGACTCAGAGCAGATACCAAGGGATACTTTTGTTCATAGTAGGCATGAGCCTGAAGGGCCACTAAAACATAGTCATTAGCAAATTCTTCCTTAACATCAATGACATAAGACTCTACAGCTCCAACCTTGAGAGCTTTATCATGGATGAACTCCAAATCTTTTCCTTCCCCCACATCCATACAAACAGCGATCACATCATAGTCTTTTTTTAACCATGTAATAGCAACTGATGTATCCAATCCACCTGAATAGGCTAAAATAACTTTTTCCTTACTCATTTCTCTTCCTTCTTTCTATTTTTCGATAGAGGCTTTAAAAGCATCATCAATCAATTTGTCCAATTCCCCAGAATCCTTCAACTTCTGGATGGTTTTGTCAACCGCCTCTTTTAATTCTTTACTGTCTTTTTTCATCGCAACAGCATAGGAATCTTCTTTGTCATTGTCAAAATCAAACTCAGCGATGGCTAGGTCTGGATTATTCTCTACAAAGCCTTTCGCCACTGGTTCCTCAAAGATAACTGCATCCAGTTGCCCTGATTTCAATTCTGTTATCAAATTTCCATTTTTAGGAAGTGAAACGAGAGAAGCATTCTGCAAGGTTTCTTTGGCCAGAGTTTCCTGGATAGAACCTTTCTGCGCTCCAACCTTTTTCTGAGCCAAATCCTTGACTGATTGGTAATTCGTTAATTCAGATTTTCTTACGATAACCTTATTTTTCGAAGTGTAGTAGGGAATTGAAAAATCGTAAACTTGACTTCTCTCCTCCGTTTTAGAAACACCTGATATGGCAAGATCGGCCTTGCCTGAATCAAGACTAGCCAGTACATTGTCAAAACTCATTGGAGAGAACTCCACTTCTACACCTAGTTCCTTTGCGATGGCTTTGGCGAGCTCAACATCTGAACCTACAATCTGATTTTTCCCATCGACCAATTTCTGGTATTCAAATGGAGCAAACTCTGGATTTAGGGCCACCACCAATTTTCCTTTAGCCTTAATGGCTTCAACACCTTGGGATTGAGTGTTACTACAAGCAAATAATAAGGGAAACATAAGCAAACCAAACATCGTCATCAACACCTTCTTCACTTTATTCATAGAAGAGCCTCCTTTTATTTTTATACTTTATTATTGTATAAATAATACTCTTCTCGACCTTGTTTGTCAAGAGAAAACTGTATTTTATTTCATTTTAATCAAGAAAAAGCTTATTATATGATATATTTTTACACATAATAAGCTTATTTATACTATTTGAGTTTTAAAACAATTTGAAGAATTTCGTTGGAATTATACAAATAGAACATTGCTGAGAAGCTCCTTACACTTTTTGTTATAGAGAAACAAAAAAAGAGTCCTAAAGGACTCTTTTATTCTTAATACCAACCGTTGTTAAGCCAGAAGTTCTTGGCAGCTGTCCATGAACCGTAACGTCCTGCAACGTAGGCATCTGCTACACGTTCTTGGTTTTCAGCTGAGTAGTCACCGTTCAAGTATGAATCTGTCAATTGGTAACGTCCGATGTAACGTCCGTTTGTAGCAGTGTAGCTACCACCTGATTCTTTTTGAGCGATCCATTCTTTGGCTTCTGCTTCAGAACCACTTACAGTAGAAGCTGCTGCAGTGTTGCTTTCTGCTGCTGGAGCTGCAGGTGCAGCTGGGGCTTCATAAGTTGTTGTTGCAGTTGTTTCAGTTGCTTCTTCTGCAATTTCTTCCGCAGTTGCTGGGGCTTCATAAGTTGTTGCTGAAGCTGCAGCGGTTGCAGTTGCTGTCGATGGAGCTGTTCCTTCGATAACCAAAACTTGGTCAACATAGATAAGATGAATATCTTTGATGTTGTTTTTTGCTGCCAATTTTTCAACAGTTGTGTTGTACTTCTCAGCGATTTCTGAAAGAGTATCACCTGATTTAACTGTGTAAGTTACAGTTTCTTGGGCAGATGCAAGTGATGGAGCAAAGAAAGCAAGCAAAGCTGCTACTCCTGCGATAGTTGTTTTAATTTTTTTAGTTGTTAATGACATATCTAAAAATTCTCCTTCCATTGGATATATCTATGATACCTTTTAAATGTTACCGTTGTTTAACGGTTTTATGTAGAAATATTACAAAAATGTTTTATATTTACCGTTTTAAGGAGGTTTTTGTCACAAAAGACCTTATTTTATACTATCTTTAATCATTTTAAGCTTTTGATAAGGGAAATAAGCGCAGAGGTCCATTCTTTGATATAATAGATATAAGAATCTTTGTAAGGGGAAACAGATGCACTCACTTCGTTTTCAATCTGTCTTTGACATTATCGGACCTGTCATGATTGGCCCATCAAGTAGCCACACAGCTGGAGCTGTTCGCATCGGGAAAATCGTCTCTTCCATCTTTGACGATACGCCGACAGAAGTCGAATTCCAATTATTTAACTCCTTTGCCAAAACCTACCGTGGTCATGGAACGGACCTTGCTCTCGTCGCTGGTATTTTAGGTATGGATACGGACGATCCCGATATTCCAAATAGCCTTGAGATTGCCCATAAACGCGGTATCAAGATTGTCTGGACCATTCAGAAAGATAGCAACGCTCCTCATCCTAATACCACTAAAATTACTGTGAAGAATGAACACAAATCCATCAGTGTGACAGGAATTTCCATCGGTGGAGGAAATATCCAAGTTACGGAACTTAACGGCTTTGCTGTCTCTCTCAACATGAACACACCAACCATTATCATCGTGCATCAGGATGTTCCAGGTATGATTGCCCATGTCACTGAAGCCCTCTCTCGTTTCGATATCAATATCGCGCAGATGAATGTGACTCGAGAAAAAGCTGGAGAAAAAGCCATCATGATTATCGAAGTCGATAGTCGAAGTTGCGAAGAGGCGATTGAAGAAATCCGAAAAATCCCTCATCTCCATAATGTCAATTTCTTTAAGTAGGAGGAAACATGTTTTATTCTATCAAAGAATTGGTCGAGCAAGCAGATCTAGATTTCCAAGGAAATGTCGCAGAACTCATGATTGCAACCGAATATCAATTAACCGGTCGAGAACGGCCAGAAGTTCTCCTCCTCATGGAACGCAATCTAGAAGTCATGAAAGCCTCTGTCGAGCTCGGTCTCAGTGAAAATAAATCCCGCAGTGGCTTAACGGGTGGAGATGCGGCCAAACTAGACCGCCATCTCAAAAGCGGCAAGGCCTTGTCGGACTTTACCATCCTATCAGCAGCCCGTAATGCCATCGCGGTCAATGAACACAATGCTAAGATGGGCTTGGTCTGCGCCACTCCAACCGCAGGAAGTGCTGGTTGTTTGCCAGCCGTTCTCACTGCTGCTATCCAAAAACTAGACCTTAGTCACGAAGAACAGCTGGATTTCCTCATTGCTGCTGGTGCCTTTGGATTGGTTATCGCAAACAATGCCTCTATCTCAGGTGCTGAAGGTGGCTGTCAGGCCGAGGTTGGCTCTGCATCTGCCATGAGTGCCGCAGCCTTGACCTTGGCTGCAGGTGGAACGCCCTATCAGGCTAGTCAAGCCATCGCCTTTGTCATTAAAAATATGCTGGGCCTCATCTGCGACCCCGTCGCTGGTTTGGTTGAAGTTCCCTGTGTCAAACGCAATGCCATGGGAGCCAGCTTTGCCTTTATCGCAGCTGATATGGCCTTGGCAGGTATCGAGTCTAAGATCCCTGTTGACGAAGTCATCGATGCCATGTACCAAGTCGGATCAAGTCTTCCAACTGCCTTTCGTGAAACGGCTGAGGGTGGACTTGCCGCTACACCTACTGGTCGTCGCCTACAAAAAGAAATCTTCGGAGAATAAGCTTATCTATATCTATTAGGAGAAACTATGCCCTCTATCTCAGCAATCTTTTTTGATCTAGACGGAACCCTGGTTGACAGTTCCCTCGGGATCCACAATGCCTTTACCCATACCTTTAAAGAGCTAGGAGTTCCAAGCCCTGATGCCAAAACCATTCGTGGTTTCATGGGCCCGCCACTTGAAAGTAGCTTTGCAACGTGTCTTCCCAAGGAACAAATCTCAGAAGCTGTGCAGATATACCGCTCTTACTACAAGGAAAAAGGAATCCACGAAGCCCAACTCTTCCCCCGAATAACAGAATTGCTTCAAGAGCTTTCGCAAAACTACCCTCTATACATCACTACAACAAAGAATACTCCTACTGCTCATGATATGACTAAAAATCTGGGAATCCATCATTTCTTTGATGGCATTTACGGCTCTAGTCCTGAAACGCCACATAAGGCAGATGTCATCCGTTACGCCTTGCAAACGCATCAACTCCATGCAGACCAAGTCCTCATCATTGGGGATACCAAGTTTGATATGATTGGAGCCCAAGAAACTGGCATTAAAAAGTTTGCTGTTACTTGGGGATTTGGAGAAGAGGCTGATTTACTCAGCTATCAGCCTGACTGGATTGCCCATACCATTGATGATATCATTAGCCAGCTCTAACCATACAAAAATACTCCTAACACTAGTGAACTAGGTTGAGGAGTATTTTTTATATGTTGTTACTATCAGAAGGAATCAACTCCATGCTTAAGCAGTAATTTGATCCTGTTCTTCAGTATCTGTATCTTCATCCTTCTTACTTGGCCAAGCAAGCATGACAATAAGAGCAATCGGTCCAACGAGAGGAACCAAAGCAATGAAGATAAAGGCCCAGTGGAAACCAGCGTCTCGTAAGCAGCGAAGCGACTCAGCCGCTTTAAAATAGAGTAGAAATATCTTAATATTTTCGTACCATTTCTTCAAACTGAGAGTCTTCAGTGTTCTCTTTATTTGTTTCACTATTCTCTATCACTTTTTCTCCAAATCGTTGACTTGGCATAGCGAGCATAACGAGCAGTGTTATTGCACCCAAAGGAACAAATACAATAAAAATATAGGCCCAATGGATACCCACATCTCGTAAGCGACGTACTATCAGTGCTAGTAGAGGAACAAACTCTATTATAAACAAAATAATACACATACTGAAGACCGCAATATTCCTGATGGCTTTATCAGATTCTACTCCAGTAAAAAGTGAGTAGTAGGCGGGCAAGAAAATCACCATATTTAGTAGCCAAACCCACCAAAATTCTGGACGTGTGGAACGACCAGAAAAATTTGCATAGCCTTTGAAAAAACTCCTAATAGCACTCAGCATACAAAAATCTCCTTTTGACTTTAATACTTATTTCGCAAAGTTATGTTACCAGCTTAAAATAGAGGTAGTTTTTAGATTGTCTGAAATCACTCTCCTGATAGATCACATAACATCTTCCCTTGAATAGTTGCGCTTATTAAACCTTTGAAAGATCCGATGTTCTCTACTCTCTATTTATAAAAACCAGCTTTCTGATTCTCTCAGAAAACTGGCGATAGTTGTTTCATTATGAAGGTAGTTGGACACTCTTACTCAGCATGAGTTGTCTCATTCGCAAAGGAAATAATCGCTTCTTTGAGCTCATCTCCGCTGAGTGAACGGAACTCTTCAATCTTTTGATCAATCGCTTCTAGCGGCATGACATTTACCTTACCAACGAAAATCTTGTCCATGACTTGGTTATCAACCAATTCGGTCGAAACCAAGAGTTCTTCATAGAGTTTTTCACCTGGTCGAATACCGACCTCAACGATTGGAATTTCACTTTCCGTGTGCCCACTTAGAAGGACCATTTTCTTAGCCAAGTCATAAATCTTGACTGGTTTGCCCATATCGAGGATAAAGACTTCTCCGTCCTTGGCATAAGCGCCAGCATGGATTACTAGACGGCTAGCCTCTGGAATGGTCATGAAGTAACGTGTCATACGGAAGTCTGTCACCGTTACAGGACCGCCTTCAGCAATCTGACGTTCAAAGACAGGAATCACGCTACCACGACTACCGAGAACATTCCCAAAACGGACTGCACAGTAGGTTGATTTACTACGTTGGTTAAAGCCAGTGACAATCAACTCTGCCACGCGCTTAGTTGCACCCATAACATTCGGTGGATTGACCGCCTTGTCAGTTGAAATCATGACCATCTTAGGTACTTTGGCCTCATCAACAGCCTTGGCAACATTGTAGGTACCGAGGATATTGTTCTTGAAGGCTTCTTTTGGATTGCGCTCCATCATCGGAACGTGTTTGTGGGCTGCAGCATGGTAGACAATGGCTGGTTTGTACTGCTCAAACACCTGAAAGAGACGGTCATAGTCCTGAATATCTGCAATAACAGGAACATAATCAATTCCTTGGAATGTACGGATCAATTCATGATAAACGAGATAGATTGAGTTTTCACCATGTCCAAGCAAGACGATACGCTCGGGATTGAAGCGACTAACCTGACGACAAATCTCTGAACCAATCGAACCACCTGCTCCTGTCACCAGGATGGTCTTGCCTGTAATCTCAGTACCCAGACGCGATTCGTCGAGACGAATTTCCTGACGGCCCAAAAGGTCTGTGATATCAATTTTCTGGAAGCCACTGCCTGATTGATGGAGTCCTTGAACGACTGTCTCAACCTTAGGCATCTTGTAACATTTGACGCCTAGCTTATTACACATCTGCAAGATGCGTTCGTACTCTGATGGGTCAAGCGAAGGGATCGCTACGATAACACGCTCGATTTGGTGACGTTTAGCTAATTCAGGCAGATTATCATAAGAGCCCAAAACTGGGATTCCACCTAGTTTTTGTCCCTTTTTCTTTTCATCGTTATCCAAAATCCCCACTAGCTCAAGGTCGCTAGTTGGGTGTTGGTAGCTGTTCATAAAGAGGGCACCACCATCACCAGCACCAATCAAGAAGGTCCGACGGTGTTCTCCATCTCCACTACCTTTTTTACGTTTAGAATAAATCAACTGCCAAGTGATACGAGGAAGCAAGATGAGGAAGGTACTCAACAAAATGAAGAGTACGATGAAACGGATAGAAAACAATGGAAGGAAGGCATAGCAGATTCCATAAGAAAGAACACTGCTGAGCATCACTCCGAAAAAGATTTTCATGAAATCCGTAATCTTGCTATAACGACTGATACTAGCATTTAGCCCCCAAAATGCAATCATGATTTGATAGAGGAGGAAGGCTAAAAGAGTGTAGATGACGTAATCCACAGGCGCAGGATTTATAAGGCCATAAAACAAGATATAAGATACGATGATGGAAACCACCATACTCAGAATATCGAATATCCCCCAAAACACTTGTTTTTGCTGTTTATTTAAAATTTCAACCAGATCAATCACATAATCTGTTAGTTTTTTATTCATAGGAATTTACTCCCCCCTTAAAAGAGTCAGATGATACTGTTGTTATGATAATCTGAATCATTCAGTCTATCGGGGCTTACTTTCTCTTTCTTAAAAGTTTGACGAAGATAAACTGACGTACAAAGCCTGGACAAAGTGCAACAATTGCCTGAATGGCCACACTTTTAGCATATTCCCTGTAAGAAATTTGCCCCCGCTCAAGCATCCGTTGGCGAGCTTGACGATAGAGTTTAAGGTAACGCAAGCCACCTCGACGCTCAAACATCCCTGCACCGACACGAACCTTACACAAGATTTGATCTAGGTTTCCAGTCTTGGCACCTGCAGCAATCATATTGAGCCAAAGGAGGTCATCCTCCATGTAAAGGCCATCTTCATAGTTGCCCGCCTTGAGGACCATGTCCTTTTTGAACATGACTGTCATATGGTTAAAGGCACTTCTCATTCTTTGGTAAGCCATAATGTCTGCATGCCGAGTTGGGACACGACGGTAAGAAACAATCTCGTCAGGATTGTCAATAAATTCTGCAATATGTCCACCTAAGAGATCCAGATTTTCCTGTTCCATTAGTTGGACTTGCTTTTCAAAGCGGTCAGATACCGCTATATCATCTGTATCCATACGAGCAATGATATCGTACTGACACTGTAAAACACCGTATCGAAGAGCCAAACCTAAACCTTGATTTTCCTCTAAGGGGCACCGTTTCACTGGAATGTCTGACTGAGCTTCCACTTCTTCTAGCACCTGATAGAGTTCGGGTGTGAGCGGCCCGTCCTCAACAAGAACAAGTTCGCTCGGTTTCAAGGTCTGGTTTTGAACACTTTTGATAGCATCTCTTAAAAACGTCGGATTTTCCTTTACATAGACCGACATCAAGACGCTGATTTTTTGCTTTTCAGGCACAGTTTTTCTCCAATGTATAGATTTCCTTCCACTATTTTATCACAAATTCTCCTAGTTTCCTATTTTTATATCAAATCAAGGAAAATTCTAGTAAAGAAATCTGTCTCTTTTCACTTTATTTTCACTTCCATTGATTGATCTGTCTTGGCTGTCATTACTTGACATTATAAGGAAAAAACCTTAAAATAAGCTGTTATTAAAATCATCCTATCGAGGTTTTTATGAAGAAACAATCACTCTTTTTTGTTCTAGGAATTGTCTTAATCGGGACTGTTTTACGATCTCCCTTCACTGCTCTTCCAACTATTTTAGGAGATATTGCTCAGGGACTAGGAGTGGAGGTTAGCTCTCTTGGGATTTTAACCAGTCTCCCTCTCTTGATGTTTGCTCTTTTCTCTGCTTTTGCAAGCCGCTTGGCACAAAAAATCGGGTTGGAACATCTCTTTACATACTGTCTCCTCCTCTTAACTGTTGGCTCTGTCATTCGGATTTTCAATCTTCCCCTTCTCTATCTAGGGACCATAATTGTGGGAGCAAGCATTGCGATCTTCAATGTACTCCTCCCAAGTATGATCCAGGCAAATCAGCCTCAAAAGATTAGTTTCCTAACAACGCTCTATGTCACTGCCATGGGAATTTCGACAGCCATCGCTTCTTATCTATCCGTCCCTATCACCCAAGCTAGTTCTTGGAAGGGCCTCATCCTCGTTCTCAGCTTTCTCTGTCTGGTCACTCTGCTAGTCTGGTTGCCAAATCATCGCCACAACCACCACCTAGAAAACCAAAAAGAAAAGCAAGTCAAAGAGAATATTCTAAAAAGTAAAGATGTCTGGGCTATCATTATCTTTGGCGGGCTTCAGTCCTTGCTCTTTTATACAAGTATGACCTGGTTGCCAACTATGGCTGTTAGTGCTGGTATTTCTAATAGTGATGCGGCTCTCCTTGCTTCTATTTTCTCACTCATCAGCATTCCTTTTTCAATGACTGTTCCAAGTCTGACGACTCGTCTATCAGATGGTCACCGTCGAATCATGCTGGCAATTATCTCTATCGCTGGTATGACAGGAATTGCCATGCTCTTGTATCCAACCAATAATTTCCTCTACTGGTTAGTCGTCCATCTCTTGATTGGAACGGCCTGCAGTGCCCTCTTCCCCTACCTCATGGTTTGCTTCTCGCTTAAAACCAGTTCTCCTGAAAAGACAGCTCAGCTATCAGGACTAGCGCAAACAGGAGGCTACATCTTAGCTGCTTTTGGTCCTGCCTTGTTTGGTTATAGTTTTGAACTTTTCCAATCTTGGATCCCAGCTGTCCTTGCCCTTCTAGCCATCGATATCATCATGACCATCTCACTCTTTATGGTGGATCGGACTGATAAGATTCTCTAATTTTCTAAAATCTATCATAACCATAAACAATGCAAAGCCAGACAGAGTCTGGCTTTTTTTGGTCCATACAATAATCTAGTTTAATACACCTTAAAACTAGATTAATATCTTGTTTTGTGATAGAATATGTTTGCGTATGATTAGATTTTTGACTTGTGTGTTCGCAAGTATTAACAGCGATGTTATAGGAATGTTTGGCTTTACCTAGTTTTATTAGCTAGGGATTTTCTTGGATTTCTTCTGGAAATCTTGTTCGCGTAAGAGTTATCATACGCTTTTTTTTATGAGGAAAAAATTATGACTAAATTCAATCAACTACAAACAAAAGATGACTTTGCTAAACTACTTGGCTTGAAAAGTGCTAAATACATCAATTATTTATTGTACAATGTAAAAACTGATAATTTATATAACTCTTTCACTATCCTTAAAAAGAATGGTGGAGAAAGAGTTATACATGCCCCCAAAAAAGAGTTGAAGTTCCTTCAGAAAAAATTGTCTAATGTTTTGTGGGAATGTTACCTTGAAAGCATAGAATCTAAATCAAAGGATAAGAACTTTAAAACACCTGTTCTGTCTCACGCATTTGAAAAGGGGAAAAGCATTATTACCAACTCTCAGATGCATCGAAACAAGAAATACATTCTGAACATTGACTTGAAAAACTTTTTTGATTCTTTTAATTTTGGAAGAGTAAGAGGCTTCTTTATAAAAGACAAGGATTTTACTGTTTCACCAGAAATTGCTACAGTAATTGCTCAAATTGCATGTTACCAAGGTAAGTTACCACAAGGAGCCCCTTCTTCTCCCATCATCACAAATTTAATTACTAGAATTTTAGATTATCGGATTGTCAAAATTGCTAAAAAATATCGTTTTACATATTCTAGATACGCCGATGATATGACTTTTTCGACAAATCGTGAACTAAACTCTAATAAACTGAGAGCAAGCAAAGAGTTAGATAACTTTTTAACTGAATTAGAGGAGGTAATCATCTCATCTGGTTTTGAAATTAATCCTAAAAAAACACGATTGAGCAATAACATGCAGCGCCAAGAAGTGACTGGACTGGTTGTCAACAAAAAGATAAATGTAAAAAGAGAGTACATAAAAAATACTCGCGCAATGGCCTTTCAATTATACAAAGATGGAGCTTTTGAAATAGATAAGAAACCAGGAACGATCAATCAACTAACGGGACGCTTTGCTTTTATTTTTCAAATAGATCAATACAACAACTACTTACTTTATAAAAAGTCCCTGATTCAAAATAATCTGGATGCACAGAAATATTTATTAGGCAGAAACTCATCAAAAAAATCTGAATCGAAATATTATTGGAAATATATCTTTTATAATAAAGATTTACGAAAAGAATTATTCGATAATAAAAAACATAATACATATAATTTACCAACAGAGTTCTACAGTATAGGTAAGGAACAAAAGAAAACGTACATGTCTCTATTTAATTCTAGAGAAAAAGAGTACAAAAAATTTCTATTTTATAAATATTTTTTCGGAAATGATAAACCTATAATTGTCACAGAAGGAAAGACAGATCCCCGATATATTAAAGCAGCTTTAAAAAAGCTTTATCGTAAATATCCAGAACTTATTGAAAAAGTTGGCAATAACTTTGTATTTAAAATTGAATTTTTAAATCATACTAATACAATAGAGTATCTTTTTAATGTTCCAGAAGGGGGAGAAGGTTTTAAATATTGGTATAATTATTTTTCTGATAAATCTTACTATAATGATGAAGGTAAGAAAAAATTTTTTGCTCTAGATCCAGAAGAAAGAATTTTATACGCAAACTATATTACTTATTTCCAACAATTAACCGATAATATTCCAAATTATCCAACAATATTTTTATTTGATAATGAACCGAATAATAGAAATGGTAAGGATAAATCTCCCTTATTTTTGTTTGCGAATCATGCAAAAGACCTAATGAATCCTCAGAATAAAGACTCGAAGACTTCCAAGAGTTTAGAATCAAAAATTTCAGATAATTTAGAAAAAATTAGAAGAGAAAAACCTTGTCGTATTAATAAAAATGGGAGCTTATATATTATGGCGACACCTTTAGTATCTAGTAAGAATGACGGTAATTTTTCTGATATTGAAGATCTATTATTGTCACGTAAATTGCCACCCATTTTAAAAGGGAAAACATTCTCCAAGAGTGGTGGTGATAATCATTATGGAAAAGAAATTCTTTCAAAGCATGTTCTAAAAAATTATGAAAAATTCGATTTTACTGAGTTTATCCCTTTGTTAGACGGTATAAGAGATAATATACTAGATTATAAATCATTATTCTAGCTTATCTTTAAAATATAGAATTCTGCCGAATAACTGATGTATAATCCTCTAAACTTCTAGTTTTTACTAGGAGTTTTTTTATATGTAAAATTTTTACACATATTTCTTGACAGGGCTTTCATATTGAGATACAATATATTTGAAAAGAGTATATATAAAATTTTTATATAATAT
>NZ_AJRE01000057.1:0-13127 GCF_000296955.1 Streptococcus sp. GMD4S | reverse complement strand
GACTCGCACTTGCTGAAGCAGACTGACTTGAGCTTACGGACGCTGACTGGCTAGCACTTGCAGATGCTGATTGGCTCGAACTTGCTGAAGCGGATTGACTCGAGCTCACTGAAGCGGATTGACTCGAGCTCACTGACGCTGATTCACTTGTGCTTACTGAGGCAGACTGACTAGCACTTACCGAAGCTGACTGGCTTGCACTCAATGATGCAGATTGACTAGAGCTTACTGAGGCAGACTGACTCGAACTCGCTGAAGCAGACTGACTAGCACTCACTGAGGCGGATTGGCTCGAGCTCGCTGAGGCGGATTGACTCGAACTTACTGATGCGGATTGACTGGCACTCACTGATGCTGATTGGCTCGAACTTACTGAAACAGATTGACTAGCGCTTACTGAGGCTGACTGGCTCGCACTCACTGAAGCGGATTGGCTCGCGCTGGCTGAAGCTGACTGACTCGAGCTTGCAGATGCTGACTGACTAGCACTTACTGAAGCTGATTGACTCGAACTTACCGATGCTGACTGACTTGCGCTCACTGAAGCTGATCGACTGGCACTTGCCGATGCTGATTGACTTGAGCTCACTGAAGCTGATTGACTCGCGCTCGCTGAAGCGGATTGGCTCGAACTTACCGATGCTGACTGACTCGAGCTCACTGAAACAGATTGACTAGCACTTACTGAAGCGGATTCGCTGGCGCTTACTGAGGCTGATTGGCTTGAGCTTGCAGATGTTGACTGGCTTGAACTTACAGACGCAGATTGACTTGAGCTTACAGACGCGAACTGACTAGCACTCACTGACGCAGATTCACTCGAACTTACTGATGCGGACTGACTAGCACTCAATGAAGCAGATTGACTCGAGCTGACTGAAGCTGACTGGCTGGAGCTGACTGAGGCGGATTGGCTGGTGCTTACTGAAGCTGACTGGCTTGAGCTCACTGAAGCAGATTCGCTTGAACTTACTGAGGTAGATTGACTTGCACTCAATGATGCAGATTGACTCGCGCTGACTGACGCTGACTGACTCGAACTTGCCGATGCAGATTGGCTAGCACTCAATGAGGCTGACTCACTCGAGCTTACTGAGGCTGACTCACTTGCACTCGCTGAAGCTGACTGGCTCGAACTTACAGATGCTGATTGGCTCGAACTTACTGAAACAGATTGACTAGCACTTACTGAAGCGGATTCGCTGGCGCTTACTGAGGCTGATTGGCTTGAGCTTGCAGATGCTGACTGACTTGAGCTTACTGAGGCAGACTGGCTCGCGCTCGCTGAAGCGGATTGGCTTGAGCTTACCGATGCTGATTGGCTATTACTTACTGAAATTGACGCTTGATTTGGCGTGATTTGCCCATTAAATGTATCTGAAACCAAACCATCCACTGTCGTACTACCAGTCACTGGTCCACTAGGAAGTCGTCCTCCATTGCGATCATATACTTTCTTCAAGTCAGTTGCAGTAAAGGTTACACTGGTAGAACTCCCCGTTGCCTGTTTAGTAAATGTTTCACCTGCAATTGTTAAAGTAACTGTCCCACCTGGAGCAACCCCATCTACCGTAATCGCTTGATTTGAGAGCCCACCTTTTTCGTTAAGATATTGATTCTCTATCCTTGGCGTCTGAGGGCGCACAGTAAAGCTCACGTCAATTTCATCCGTACTTCCATCTGGATAAGTTACCACCGCTGTCAAAGTATGCCGACCAGCAGACAAATTCGTATTGGTTCCAGATTTCCAAGTATAGGTTGTTCTAGTTCCCTTAGTAATTCCTGTAGTAGGTAATTCTGGCGTCCCTGTAGCATTCGTGATGTACTGACTGGCTTCACCAACAGAAACAGTCCCTGAATTGGCAGTTAGAGTAAAGTTTCGATTCACCTCAGCATTGATAGCTGGTTCGTACTTTTCAGACTGAGCATGGACTTCAAATTGAATTGCGGCAGGGTTGGCTGTTAAATCTTTTACAAGACCTACGTCAGTAGTATTTCCGCTAAAATTACCTTCCTGATCATAGGTGAAAACATAACGAGTCCACAAACTATTTACTGCTTGATTTTTTCCAACAGAACCCGTGATTGAAACGGTGAAAGGATTTGATGCTGTAGCATTTCCATCTTTGGCTAGTTTATTTGTCGGAACAATCATGCTGATACTTTGACCATTACTCGTAGTGAATGAGACAACGGTTGAAGTAGCCGGATAGGCCGCGGGAACAGCAGTAGGAACAAATTTTGCATGTTCAATTCGACCACTGTTATCAGTAAACTCAATGGTCCCAGAAAAATTTTCTTCTCGATAAATTTTAAATTTTTGCCCTTCTAGAACTGCGCCACCTGTAACGGTTATTTTCTGAAGTTCTGGCTTCTCAGTATCCCTAGCAGCTCTGAAGCTAGCGGTATTTGAAGCTTGGGTCAAAGCTTGTCCATTTCTGCTGTCACGAAGTCCAGAGTTGGCACGTAATACAGCATTTGCAATACTGTTTCGAGCTTCTGTAGCTTTTTGTAGGATAGTGGCAAGGTCAGAAGCCTCACCTTTCAAGGCTTCTGCTATCTCATTCTTCGTTAGACTAGCCTTCGTGATCGCCTCATCCGAGTTCGGAAGTCCCTGCGCTTGAGCTAGAAACTGCCCAATCTCAGCAGACAAGGCCTCTAATTTCTTCCGTTTTTCTTCATTTTGTTTTTCCGTCATGGCAACGGAAGTCATTGTGAGACCTGATTCAGCCGTCACATCTTCATTCTTTACAAGACCAGACTCACTTTGAGGCAAGGATTCTGTAGAAAAATCAACTGCTTTTAATTCTTTTGAAGGTTGTGATTCTTTCACTGTCTCCCGAGCTGGCTCACTTGCTTGGTACTGACTTTGAACACCAACTGAAGCTCTCTCTGACAGATTACTATTCGCTTGATTTTGTGTTCCAAGGGATTCACTTGAACTAGCAGTTACACTTTGACTGTTTGCCAAAGATTGACTAGTAGAAGCAGATTGGCTCATCGACTGGCTCATACTAGAAGAGCTTGAGGCACTGATGGACTGACTCGTAGAGGCAGATTGACTGGCGCTCTGCGAATTTAATTCTGACAATGACTGGCTTTGACTGGTAGACAGAGACAAGCTAGCAGTATCTTGATGATCCTGAGTCGTCCCCAGTACTACTGAATCTCTCGTCGCCAAGGTATCTTTTGATTCGACAGTCTTTTCAACAGCGACTGCATCATTGGCATAAACACGCGTTTGCGTCGCAGCAAAACCACCTAAGATCGTCCCCGTAGCTGCTATCCCTTTCAAGACATCCAAGCCCGTCAACTTCTGACCTTCTTGCTTTTCAACCATTTCTGTCTTTACTTGGCTCGTATCCGCGCTTCCACGCATCACCTTAAATAAGCCAAAAAGGGAAGTCGAGGCCCGTAGCCAATGCTTCCCTGATTTGATTAATTTGTACCGTGTCACACGGTCTGTTTCTCTATATTCACCTTTCTGGCGTCTAAAAAACATGTTACTTCCCTCTATATAAAAAAGATAAAAAAGAATTTATTCACCTATAAAATACTATCTTTTTATTATATACCAAATATACCGACAATTCAATATCTATAACACACTCTAAAGAAAGAAAATGATTTCAAAAATGACTTTATTTCAAATCTATTCTGTTTTTTCAATATAATTTTCATTTTATTGTTCTGTTAATATATTTTATTTATTTTTAACCATTTCCAAATGCTTTAAAATTTGAGCAAATAATTCCAATCACTCAGGGAATTGATTTTTATTCAAAATATAGAAAAAGTCCATGAATCAATAGCATCCACAGACTTTTAGGAATAGAGTATTTAAAGGCAGTTTCACAAATGAATCAATGAGGCCGGTAGCCGAGGTAACTTTCTAGCCTTTCCAACAAAAAAATCCACGAATCGAAAGCATTCACGGACTTTTCTTACGACGCATTTAAGCAAAATGCCATACTAATTAATAGCCGAAATCTACGACACGAAGAGGCGAAAACGATTATTTTTCGCCGATGAATTAGTGAGGCAGGTTGCTAGCCCTCTCACTACCCGTTACAACGGAAAAATCTACGAATCGATAAAATTCGTGGATTTTTCCTAGTGAAGCGTTTAGGTAAGCCGATTTTACACTACGACACGGAGTTTGGCAAATCGATTCTATTTGCCAAACGTAGTTAGTAAGGCAGTTAGCTAGTTCGCTTCCTTTATGTTACGACGGCAAAACCCACGAATCGATACCATTCGTGGGTTTTACCTAGTGAAGCGTTTAGGTAAACCGCCATAGCGGTTACCGTTAAATGATAGCAACTTTGTGTTGCTAGTCATTTGTAACGATTTACATCTTCTCCTCCAACTCTACGTCTGGATACTTGTCCGCAAACCAGCGAAGAGCAAAGTCATTTTCAAAGAGGAAGACAGGTTGGTCAAAACGGTCTTTAGCCAAGATATTTCGGCTTGATGACATCCGTTCATCCAAGTCCTCAGGCTTGATCCAGCGAACGGTCTTTTTACCCATTGGGCTCATGACCACTTCGGCATTGTACTCGCCTTCCATGCGGTGCTTAAAGACTTCAAACTGGAGTTGACCAACAGCGCCTAGCATATACTCGCCTGTTTGGTAATTCTTATAAAGCTGAATGGCTCCCTCTTGCACCAGTTGCTCAATCCCCTTGTGGAAGGATTTTTGTTTCATGACGTTCTTAGCAGAAACTTTCATGAAAATTTCAGGAGTAAAGGTTGGCAGTGGTTCAAATTCAAACTTGTTTTTTCCAACTGTCAAGGTATCCCCAACTTGATAAGTACCGGTATCGTAAACCCCGATAATATCACCTGCCACGGCATTGGTCACATTTTCACGACTTTCCGCCATAAACTGAGTCACATTCGATAGTTTGGCCCCCTTACCAGTACGAGGCAAATTGACACTCATTCCTCGCTCAAATTCGCCCGATACAATACGGACAAAGGCGATGCGGTCACGGTGACGAGGGTCCATGTTGGCTTGGATTTTAAAGACAAATCCTGAGAAATCCTTGTCATAAGGATCCACAATTTCTCCGTCTGTTTTCTTGTGTCCATGAGGTTCTGGAGCAAACTTAAGGAAGGTCTCAAGGAAGGTCTGAACCCCAAAGTTAGTCAGAGCTGAACCGAAGAAGACCGGAGTCAGTTCTCCTGCAAGAATAGCTTCTTCTGAAAATTCATTTCCTGCTTCTTGCAACAGTTCGATATCGTCCTTAACCTGAGCGTAGAAAGGATTGCTTCCAAAGAGCTTATCCCCTTCTTCCAGACTGGCAAAACGCTCATCTCCTTTATAGAGTTCCAAGCGTTGGTTATAGAGGTCATACAAGCCTTCGAAGGCTTTCCCCATCCCGATTGGCCAGTTCATTGGATAACTCGCAATGCCAAGGACTTCTTCTAGTTCTTGCAAGAGGTCCAGTGGCTCACGACCGTCACGGTCCAGCTTGTTCATAAAGGTAAAGACTGGAATGCCACGGTGTTTGACAACCTCAAACAATTTTTTGGTTTGGGCCTCGATACCCTTGGCAGAGTCCACGACCATGACCGCAGCATCCACCGCCATCAAGGTACGATAGGTATCTTCTGAGAAGTCCTCATGCCCTGGTGTGTCGAGGATATTCACGCGCTTGCCATCATAGTCAAACTGCATAACAGATGACGTGACCGAAATCCCACGTTGTTTCTCAATATCCATCCAGTCAGATTTGGCAAAAGTCCCTGTTTTCTTCCCTTTTACAGTACCAGCCTCACGAATCTCACCCCCAAAGTAGAGCAACTGCTCAGTGATGGTTGTTTTCCCGGCGTCCGGGTGGGAGATGATAGCAAAAGTACGACGTTTCTTAATTTCTTCTTGAATAGTCATAAGTTCTCTTTCTTTGATTTTCTATTTTTAGTTGTTTCAGTAGCTAAGAATGATGTTTACATTGGATTTTACCATTCCTTTCGACTCTCCATTATATCGGATTTTAGGGAGTTTTTCAATTGCTCGTCTGACGAAAAGGCAAGCTAGAGCACAGATTGTGTCTGATTTCTCTTTTTCCACCGTTTTTTGAACAAGATATCAAAGAGAACCAGAGCCAGCGAAAGGATGACGGACACAAGAAGGTACTTTAGCCATAGAGGAGCATTCGAGATAAACGGGGTATCTCTTAAGAGACCATAATTTCCACCCGTCACCTGATTAACCCCAACTAGAAAGAGATTGAGAACAAAGGTATAGGCTACAATCATATACTTCTTAAGCAAGGTCTTGTCATAGTGATTCATCAAATAAACCAAGGAATTCACTAGAAGGGCATAGTGGCCAATCAAAAAGGAAAAACTGGTGATATGGGGGAAATCATAGGGGTCAAAAACCGGGTAAACCAAAGCAAAGACCGCTCCACTTGCTCCTAAGAGAGCAAAATATTGCTTGCTCCGCCATTTATCGGGCAAGAAAACCACCGCAAACATAGCCAAACGACAATGATAAAAAGGAAGGCTGTTAGAAAAGGGAATCCCAAAACCAACATACCAACTATATAGGGCAAGTAACTGGAGAATCTGAATCCCCTTAAACAAGCGGACAAATTTCGGATTTTTGTGATAAACAAGTGCTCCATAAATACAAAGTACTAAAGTAAGCATCATAATCCCATACCAAAAGAGCGAAATGGGAGGAGGAACCGTCTGAGATCTGGTGATAAATTGATGGAACATATTTCTATCCTAACTCTTATTTTTTCTATTCTCTAGTTTAACCATTATAGCGAATTAAAAGCGATTTTTCAATTTCTATTTCTTTTCAGTTTGGCTCCCTTATTTATAGGAAAATATGGTAAAATAGAACAGACTAAAAATCATCATTTCACGAAAGGATGCAAGATGAAAATTACGCAAGAAGAGGTAACACACGTTGCCAATCTTTCAAAATTAAAATTCTCTGAAGAAGAAACTGCTGCCTTTGCGACAACCTTGTCTAAAATTGTTGACATGGTTGAATTGCTAGGCGAAGTCGACACAACTGGTGTCGCACCTACTACGACCATGGCAGACCGCAAGACCGTACTCCGCCCGGATGTGGCCGAAGAAGGAACTGACCGTGATCGCTTGTTTAAAAACGTACCTGAAAAAGACAATTACTATATCAAGGTACCAGCTATCCTAGATGATGGAGGAGATGCCTAATGATTTTTAATAACAAAACGATTGAAGACTTGCACAACCTCCTTGTATCTAAGGAGATTTCAGCTACTGAATTGACCCAAGCCACGCTTGAAGATATCAAGTCTCGCGAGAAAGCTATCAATTCTTTTGTCACTATCGCTGAAGAACAAGCCCTTGCTCAAGCCAAAGCCATTGATGAAGCTGGAATTGACGCGGATAATGTCCTTTCAGGAATTCCACTGGCTGTTAAGGATAACATCTCTACAGACGGCATCCTCACAACCGCAGCCTCAAAAATGCTCTACAACTACGAGCCTATCTTTGATGCGACAGCCGTTGCCAATGCAAAAGCCAAGGGCATGATTGTTGTCGGAAAAACCAACATGGACGAATTTGCCATGGGTGGATCAGGTGAGACTTCCCACTACGGTGCAACTAAAAATGCTTGGGACCACAGCAAGGTTCCTGGTGGATCATCAAGTGGTTCTGCCGCAGCTGTGGCTTCAGGTCAAGTCCGCTTGTCACTTGGTTCTGATACGGGGGGATCCATCCGCCAACCTGCTGCCTTCAACGGGATTGTTGGTCTCAAACCAACCTACGGAACGGTTTCTCGATTCGGTCTCATTGCTTTCGGTAGCTCACTAGACCAAATCGGGCCTTTTGCACCAACTGTTAAGGAAAATGCCCTCTTGCTCAATGCGATTGCCAGCGAAGATACTAAAGACTCGACTTCTGCTCCTGTCCGCATTGCCGACTTTACTTCAAAAATCGGTCAAGACATCAAAGGTATGAAAATTGCTTTGCCTAAAGAATACCTCGGTGAAGGAATTGACCCAGAAGTTAAAGAAACCATTATCAAGGCAGCCAAACACTTTGAAAAACTTGGTGCCATTGTCGAAGAAGTCAGTCTTCCTCACTCTAAATACGGTGTTGCCGTTTACTACATTATAGCTTCTTCAGAAGCTTCCTCAAACCTGCAACGTTTTGACGGTATCCGTTACGGCTACCGCGCAGAAGATGCAAGCAACCTTGATGAAATCTATGTGAACAGCCGTAGTCAAGGTTTCGGTGAAGAGGTAAAACGCCGTATCATGCTAGGTACTTTCAGTCTTTCATCAGGTTACTACGATGCCTACTACAAAAAGGCTGGACAAGTCCGTACCCTCATCATTCAAGATTTCGAAAACGTCTTTGCGGATTACGACTTGATTTTGGGACCAACTGCTCCTAGTGTTGCCTACGATTTGGACTCCCTCAACCACGACCCAGTTGCCATGTACTTGGCTGATCTTTTGACCATCCCAGTCAACTTGGCAGGCCTCCCAGGAATTTCAATTCCTGCTGGATTCTCTCAAGGTCTCCCAGTCGGTCTCCAATTGATCGGTCCTAAGTACTCTGAGGAAACCATTTACCAAGCTGCTGCTGCTTTTGAAGCGACAACAGACTACCACAAACAACAACCCGTGATTTTTGGAGGTGACAACTAATGAACTTTGAAACAGTCATTGGACTTGAAGTCCACGTAGAGCTCAACACCAATTCAAAAATCTTCTCACCAACTTCTGCCCACTTCGGAAATGACCAAAACGCCAATACCAACGTGATTGACTGGTCTTTCCCAGGAGTACTTCCGGTTCTCAATAAAGGTGTTGTCGATGCTGGTATCAAGGCCGCTCTTGCCCTCAACATGGACATCCACAAGCACATGCACTTCGACCGCAAGAACTACTTCTACCCTGATAATCCAAAAGCCTACCAAATTTCTCAGTTTGATGAGCCTATCGGTTATAATGGTTGGATTGAAGTCGAGCTAGAAGACGGTACGACTAAGAAAATCGGTATCGAACGTGCTCACCTAGAAGAAGACGCTGGTAAAAACACCCACTGTACAGATGGCTACTCTTATGTTGACCTCAATCGTCAAGGGGTGCCATTGATTGAAATCGTATCTGAAGCCGACATGCGTTCCCCAGAAGAAGCCTATGCTTATCTAACAGCTCTCAAGGAAGTCATCCAGTACGCTGGCATTTCTGACGTTAAGATGGAAGAAGGTTCTATGCGTGTGGATGCCAACATCTCCCTTCGTCCTTATGGTCAAGAGAAATTCGGTACCAAGACTGAGTTGAAAAACCTCAACTCCTTCTCAAATGTTCGCAAAGGTCTCGAATACGAAGTCCAACGCCAGGCTGAAATCCTTCGCTCAGGTGGTCAAATTCGCCAAGAAACACGCCGTTACGATGAAGCTAACAAGGCAACCATCCTCATGCGTGTCAAAGAAGGTGCTGCAGACTACCGCTACTTCCCTGAACCAGACCTACCACTCTTTGAAATCTCAGATGAGTGGATTGAGGAAATGCGCACTGAATTACCAGAGTTTCCAAAAGAACGTCGTGCGCGCTACGTATCTGACCTTGGCTTATCAGACTACGATGCTAGCCAGTTGACGGCAAACAAAGTCACTTCTGACTTCTTTGAAAAAGCTGTTGCACTCGGTGGTGATGCCAAACAAGTCTCTAACTGGCTCCAAGGTGAAGTTGCTCAGTTCTTGAACGCCGAAGGTAAGACACTGGAACAAATCGAATTAACACCAGAAAACTTAGTAGAAATGATTGCCATCATCGAAGACGGCACGATCTCTTCTAAGATTGCCAAGAAAGTCTTTGTCCATCTGGCTAAAAATGGCGGTGGCGCGCGTGAATACGTGGAAAAAGCAGGCTTGGTGCAAATCTCTGATCCAGATGTCTTGATCCCAATCATCCACCAAGTCTTTGCGGATAACGAAGCTGCCGTTGCCGACTTCAAGTCAGGTAAACGCAACGCAGACAAGGCCTTCACAGGATTCCTTATGAAGGCAACCAAAGGCCAAGCCAACCCACAAGTCGCCCTTAAACTGCTTGCACAAGAATTGGCTAAGTTGAAAGAAAGTGAGTAATTTACTCTTTATACACTTTTTTCTACTTTTAAGACGAGAATGAGACAAGGAGAATAAATGAACAAATTTTTACGATTGCTATTTGTCTTAGTCATCATCGCTATGTTAGGCGCTTCTATACTACAAATTTTCTTTCCATCGTACATGGGAAGCCACTCCGGGTACGGAATATCTGCTGGTTGGCAACGAGAAATTGGAATATGGAATTTAGCTGTATTGATTATTATTCTCGCTATCAATATTAAATACGATTGGTTCTATCTACGAATCGCACTTCTTGCTCTCATTATTGGCGGAATTGGAATAGGAACAAATCACTTACTCAATTATATGGAGTATCACTCTCCTGTAAATGCTATCGGTGCTTTTGAAAATTACTTGCTAGCAATAGGGTGGATTGTGGGATGGCTCATCGAGCGCCATTCCATAAAGAAGCTAAATGCTAGTAAATAACGCCTAGTATATCTTAGATTATTTTAAAGGTTATTAATAGTTTAATAATCATTCGAATTCAGAATTCTACCTTTTCAATCATATAGTTAGGAGACACATGAAAAAGTTTTACGCTCTTTTAATGACCTGTTTATTACTTGTTTTTCTATCCGTGCCTCAAATCGTTGATGCAGGTGTCGGGCATTCCAGAAGTGGAGGGAGCAGCCGCAGTAGCAGCCGCTCAAGTGGAGGTGGAAGTCGTTCTGGCGGATCATCCTACCACTACTACCGCTCTGGATATGGATCATCCTCTGACAGTTCTGCTAGCTCTCCCTATTTAGGATTTATGTTCATATTAGTCGGAGGAATCATACTAGTTGTTATCGTCAAATCCTTGCGGAATAAGTCTGGAGATTCGAGTTCAACCTACACTAGTAATGATTCTCAAACGCTCCATCGTCGAGTTGAACACAACACACTGGCCATTAGTCGTGTGAAATATGGGGATCCAAACTTTGACGCGGTAGCCTTCACATCTTGGGTTAAGGAAGTCTACCTTAAATTGCAGGTTGCCTGGACTGAGAAAAATTGGAACTCTGTCCGCGCTTTGGAAAGTACCAGTCTCTACTCCCAACACAGTACCCAACTTGAGGACCATATTCGATCTAAAACAACTAATGTTTTAGAGAAAGTTTGTATCGAAAATGTTCGCATCAAGGAGTTCATTGAAAATCCTGACGGAAACGATACCTTAGTGGTGATTCTGTCATCTACCTTGCGGGACTATGTCATTGACGATGAGACTCGCCGTGTCATTGAAGGAGACCCTAAAAAAGATCTCTTCACCGTGTATCAATTAAACTTTATCCGTCAACACGGTAGCCAAACGCAAGCAGTCAATCCAGACCAAGTTGTGAGCGACCACTGTCCAAACTGTGGCGCCCCTTTGAAAATCTCTGCAGTTAGCGAGTGCGACTACTGTGGTGCCAATCTCTCTCGCAGTCCAAACCAATGGGTACTGGATACCTATGATGTTGTGGATGAAGACGAGCTTTATAATTAGGAGGAATTATGGGATTTATACGTGCAGCCTTATCAGCAGGCTTAAATAGTTTTAATGATAGTAAATTCAAGGAAGCCATCGTCCTTCCAGACAATGTCTCTGGCGACGCCTTGGCCATCAAGGGACAATTACTCACTAAAGACCCCGATGGACGTTCTCGTCACAGCAATCAAAATACTGGACTCTTGTCGGATGGCAGTGTGGTTATCGTTCCCCAAGGCTATACCGCTGTTTTGGTAAACAACGGTACCTTCCTTGGTGAAGTCCTCGAAGCTGGTAGCCACGAATGGCAAGCTGGTGATAATGCCTGGCTCCTTGAAAAAGGTGGTTTAAAAGGCACTTGGGAAAGCTTTAAAAACCGTTTCTCTTTCGGTGGACAAGTCATCACCCAACAAGAAATTATTTTTATCCGCATGCAACCTATTGCAGGTAATAAGTTCGGCACACAAAACGCGGTCGAATACTTCAGCGAACGTTACCAACAGCTGCTTAATATCCGTTTCTATGGCTTGTTTGATGTAAAAATAGCAGATCCAGTCCTCTTCTACGTGAGTTCTGTTAGCCGTCAAATTACTGACGGACAGCCATTTACTCTCCAAGATGTAGCTCAAGGAACGCTCCGTCAAAATATCGCACCAAAAATCGCGATTGCCATTGCCAAATATACCAACGAAAACAAGGTTGATATCTATAGCCTCAATGCCAACCAAGACACCTTTAACGAACTCGCTAAACAAGAGGTCAACAAGGTTTGGACAGGTCTCTACGGAATTGAAGCAACTAACATCTTGCTTGAAGACCTCAGCTACGACCAAGAAAGTCTTGATATCGTTCGCAAGCTTGATAGTGAGCTCGTGGCAATGAAGTACAACACGATTGAAATCGAAGAACGCCGTGCTCGTAACGAAGCACTTATTGCTGCAGCTGCCAACGAAGGGAATGGCAATGGGATGAACATGTTTATGGGCATGAATCTTGGCCAAACTCTGGGTGGTCAACTAAGCCAACAAGTTCAAAATCAAGCACCGGCTCAAAATGCTGGGCAAGCTACTAGCAAGAATTTTTATATCGAAGTCGATGGAAAATACGTCCTCGTTACTAAAGACGAAGATGGAAATATCGTACCAGTCAACTAATTAAGCTCCTTCTGACATTTGAGTAATGTTGTCTTTTATGGTACAATAAAGAGTAAATTATTTATTAAAGAGGTAAAAACATGATTGAAGCAAGTAAATTAAAGGCTGGTATGACCTTTGAAACAGCTGACGGAAAATTGATCCGCGTTTTGGAAGCTAGCCACCACAAACCAGGTAAAGGAAATACAATCATGCGTATGAAATTGCGTGATGTCCGTACTGGTTCTACATTTGACACAAGCTACCGTCCAGAGGAAAAATTTGAACAAGCCATCATCGAGACTGTCCCAGCTCAATACTTGTACAAAATGGATGACACAGCCTACTTCATGAATACAGAAACTTACGACCAATACGAAATCCCTGTAGTCAACGTTGAAAACGA
>NZ_AJRE01000056.1:0-13911 GCF_000296955.1 Streptococcus sp. GMD4S | reverse complement strand
AATACGCAGGGTCTACAAGGTGAGATGCGAGTCTTGTCTGTGACGGATTTTGCTGAGGAACGGTTTAAAAAAGGGGCAGAGCTGGCTTTATTTGATGATAAAGACCAGTTTGTCCAAACAGTGACCATCGCAAGTCACCGTAAGCATAAGAACTTTGACATTATCAAATTCAAAGACATGTACCATATCAATGCGATTGAAAAGTACAAGGGCTATAGTCTCAAGGTCGCCGAGGAAGATTTGAACGATCTAGATGATGGAGAATTCTATTATCACGAGATTATCGGTTTGGATGTTTACGAGGGTGATAACTTGATAGGAACTATCAAGGAAATCCTACAACCGGGAGCCAACGATGTCTGGGTGGTAAAGCGAAAAGGTAAGCGAGATTTGCTTTTACCTTACATTCCGCCAGTAGTTCTCAATGTTGATATTCCAAACAAGCGGGTCGAAGTGGAAATCTTAGAAGGACTAGATGATGAAGATTGATATTTTAACCCTCTTTCCTGAGATGTTTTCTCCGCTGGAACACTCGATTGTTGGGAAGGCTCGAGAAAAAGGGCTCTTGGATATCCAGTATCATAATTTCAGAGAATATGCTGAAAAGGCCCGTCATGTTGACGATGAACCTTACGGAGGCGGTCAGGGGATGTTGCTAAGGGCTCAACCCATTTTCGATGCCTTTGATGCTATTGAAAAGAAAAATCCGCGCGTCATTCTCCTCGATCCAGCTGGAAAGCAGTTTGATCAGACTTATGCTGAGGATTTGGCTCAAGAGGAAGAACTAATCTTTATCTGCGGTCATTATGAAGGGTATGACGAGCGCATCAAGACCTTGGTAACTGATGAAATTTCCCTAGGAGACTATGTTTTGACTGGAGGAGAATTGGCGGCCATGACCATGATCGATGCGACTGTGCGATTGATACCGGAAGTGATTGGTAAGGAGTCTAGTCACCAGGATGATAGCTTTTCTTCGGGTCTTCTCGAATATCCTCAGTACACTCGCCCTTATAACTATCGAGGTATGGTCGTGCCAGATGTGCTCATGAGTGGGCACCATGAAAAGATTCGCCAGTGGCGGCTGTATGAGAGTCTAAAGAAAACCTACGAACGCAGACCTGACCTGCTAGAAAACTATAAACTGACAGCCGAAGAAGAAAAGATGCTGGCTGAAATCAAAGAAAACAAAGAATAAAGGAGAACCTTATGCAAGTAATCAAACGTAATGGAGAAATTGCTGAATTTGATCCAGATAAAATTTACCAAGCTGTTCTAAAAGCAGCCCAAACAGTTTATGTTTTGACTGATGACCTACGTCAAAACTTAGCTCAAGTTACTAAAAAAGTCGTTTTGGACTTGGAAGAAGCAAAAGTAGAACGTGCCACTATCAGCATGATCCAGTCAATGGTTGAGCACCGCTTGCTTGGAGCTGGCTACATTACAATCGCAGAACATTATATCTCTTATCGCTTGCAACGCGATTTGGAGAGAAGTGGTTATGGCGACCATATCGCTGTTCATCTTCATTTTGAACAAATTCGTTAAGAAAAAGAGTGGGATGCAAAGAACATCTCACTCTTTCTTAAATAGATTTTTCTGAGCTTTTTGTACGGTTGAGGGAACAAAACGAAGTCGTTTAATATCACTGATACGAATGATTCGGGTCACGTTTTTTGAAAAATTTTTGACGATAATTTGTTGGCGATTAGCATCGTGTTTAACAATATCACCCGTAAAACTTGTCTCAGCAAGTATGACATGAACAGCCGTCTTTCTTTGGATGGCTTGTTCAATCATAGCAGTGAGGGAGTTATCCTCGATTTGAGGATGATCATCATTCCCATTGAGAAAACCATGTAGTTTATCTAGAACTAGTTTGAATGTCTGTCTCATAGAATCCTCCCTTCTTATATATCCACATTATATAAAATTTTCCTAAAAACCACAAGATTTTTACGAATAGACTATAGAAAGCATATCACATAAAGGAGTTAAAATGGCAGAATTTACATTTGAAATCGAAGAACACTTGCTCACCTTGTCTGAAAATGACAAAGGATGGACAAAAGAACTAAATCGCGTTAGCTTTAATGGTGCCCCTGCAAAGTTTGACATTCGCGCTTGGAGCCCAGACCATACCAAAATGGGCAAAGGAATCACGCTTTCCAATGAAGAATTTCAGGTAATGGTCGATGCCTTTAAAGGGCAACAATAAAAAGAATCTTGAGTGCAACTCAAGATTCTTTTTTTAGGACACAATATAGTCACACAGAGAAGTTTTAGACAATTGAATAAAAGTCTCTCTATACTCTTCAGGTGGTGTTGGATCATCCTTACGAATCCAGACTTCAATGAAAGAGATTGCCATGGTCGTAATGATATAAGCGATGTCCTCTTTATTAAAATTATATTTCAGTTGGTAATTGACATTCTTTAGTACCCACTCTGAGTATGTTCCACGCAGAAATTCCTTCCAACATGGGTCGACTTGTGTGGTATACAAGGTGTTAACAATTTCCCTTTTTTCGTATATGAGAGGAAGTATATGGTCTGCTAAAAAGCTGATAGGATCTCCATCATTGCTAGGGCAGTACTTATTAAAGACGTTAAAAAAGTGCTGATTGGTCTCTTCGTGAATGTATTCGATAATATCTTCAAAGTTGTTAAAATGCTTTTGATAAATCGCTTGTCGTGAAATACCAGCTTCAGCAGCAATTTCAGTCATTGTAAAGGAACTACGCTGAGGATTTTTCTTAGCTAGTGTGATGAGAGCTCTAATGATTAGCTCACGAGTATTCTTTGCCATAGAATTACCTTTCTACTTATAATTATTTACAGTTATTTTTGAATGAAGAAAAATCAGAATGTTCAAGTTAATATAAACAATCAATGAACATTAAATTTTCTGAATCTTTTAGGTAGCTCTATTGTATCACAAATAATTTATAAAATATAGCTCAATCATTGAAAATGCGTTTTCTGAAAAGTATACAATTGCTAAGAATCCAAAATCAATGGAAGCTTATTTGGTTTGAATCAATTAGAATACTTTTCTACTTTGCATATCGTGAATAGCTGTAATTTGAAGAATAAAACGATTAATATTCATACCGGTATAAGAATAGTCAAGTAGCTAAATAGTGTACAGTTGATTCTTAGAAAGGAAATAGTCCAGAACAATTGTTCTGGACTATTCTTTTATCTTGAAAAATATGGAAGGCTGTTCAATCGTTCGAGTAGGGGACGACTAATGAAACTAATGGCAATAATCTTACCAAGATCAGGGAGGATAAAGGGAAGGACACCGACAGCTAGTGCCTTATCAAATGGCATCCCGGCAAGGAAGTGGAGGCTGAGAATACCTCCGACAAAGACGAGTGAATCGCCCAAGAGGTTGGCTAGGAAAATGCGAATGTAGCTACTTTTTTGATGGATGAGATAAGATGTAAGTCCAGCATAGACAAGGTCGAACCAAAGATAGCCTGCACTTGGGCCGACTAAAACGTGAAATCCAGCTCCTCCCCCTGCAAAAACAGGTAAACCAATGGCACCCAGCAAGAGATAGAGAGCTACAGATAGAACAGCTTCTCTGGGTCTAAAAACAGTAGCAATCAGACCGATCGCAAAGTTTTGCAGAGTGAAGGGGACAGGACCGATAGGGAGACTGATTTGTGCCAATACGGCGATGAGAGCAGCACCTATAGCAGGGATAGCATAGATATGAGCTTTTTTCAAAACTGTTAACCTCTTTTCAAAATTATAGTAACTATTATACTAATTCAGAAACAAAAGTCAACCTATTTTTGGAATCAAGGTAACAATTTTGTAACGGCCGATTTTGCAAGTAAAAAGAGACCTCAAGAGGTCTCTTGCGATAATTAGCGCATGGTCACAAATTCTTCTGAAGCGGTTGGGTGGATTGCTACTGTAGCATCAAAGTCCGCCTTGGTTGCTCCCATCTTAATAGCAACAGCGAATCCTTGAATCATCTCATCCACTCCGTAACCAAGTCCGTGTAGGCCAACAACTTTTTCGTCAGTACCTGCAGTGATGAGTTTGAAGCGAGATTCTTGACGATGGCTTGTAACGGCTGAGTACATTGATGCAAAGCTTGACTTGTAGACTTTGATGTTATCTTGGCCGTATTCTTTGATGGCTTGATCTTCAGTTAAACCGACTGTTCCGATTGCTGGGTGGGAGAAAACAACTGTAGGGATAGTCGTGTAGTCCATCTTGGCGTTTGTTTTCCCGTTGAAGAGGCGTTCAGATAGGGTACGTCCTGCCTTGATGGCTACTGGGGTCAGTTCTTTCTCACCAGTAACGTCTCCAAGAGCATAGATGCCATCTACAACTGTATTTTGGTATTCATCGACTTGGATAAATCCACGTTGGTTGAGTGTAACTCCAGCCTTTTCTAACTCCAGACCGTCTACATTTGGACGGCGACCGGTAGCCCAGATAACTTGGCTGGCAGTGTGACTAGAACCGTCTTCGAAATGAATGGTAATACCTTGCTCCGTTTCTTCGAGCTTGACGGGTACCTTATGTGTGTGCAAAGGTAGACCTGTTTTTTCCATTTCATTGACAAGACCTTCAACGATGTAGCTGTCAAAACCACGTAAAGGACGATCTCGGCGGACGAACAAATCAGTTTTTACACCGAGTGCATGGAGAACACCAGCTAGCTCAACCGCGATATAGCCTGCGCCTAGGATAGCAACGGATTCAGGAAGTTGCTCCCAAGCAAAGACATCGTCTGAGCTACCACCGAGTTCAGCTCCAGGAATAGTTGGAATGCTTGGTCGAGCACCAGTCGCAATCACGATATGCTTTGCACGAATCAATTCACCATTAACGCTGACTGTATGAGCATCAACGAAATGAGCACGACCTTCAATCAAATCAACACCGTTGCGCTTGAAACTTCCATCATAAGACGAGCGGGCACGATCGATGTAGGCTTCACGATTTTGACGAAGTTTAGCAAAATCAAATTGAACATCTGAACTTGTAAAACCGTAGTCAGGGCCGTAGTGGTGGAGGCTTTCAGCGATTTGCGCTCCATACCACATGATTTTCTTAGGAACACAGCCGACATTGACGCAGGTTCCACCTAATTTTTTCTCCTCGATAACAGCTGCTTTAGCCCCGTGTTCACCAGCTCGGTTCATAGTGGCGATACCGCCACTTCCTCCACCGATGGCGATGATATCATATTCTCTCATAGAAAACTCCTTATAGCTTTGATAGTCATATTCTATCGTTTTTATTTTTTGAATGCAAAAATCTGCTACGATAAAAAAATTATAAAAACGCTTGCCAAATTCAAAAAGATATTGTATTATATATCTAGCACAATAATCCAATAAACGAATACCGAATGAAATAATGATCCTGAATTGTCATTGTTTCCATCTGAACTGTCATTGTTTGGGCTTGGTGTTTCTGATATAATGGTTTTTGTAAGGCAAAAGAATAAAGGAGCTTAAAAATGAAAAGAAATAAGAAGGCAAAAAAATGGCAATTATACACAGCGATTGGTGTTGCCAGTGCTATTGTTATCGGTGCTGCGGGGATTTTGATTTTTAGACAACCTTCCCAGTCAGCAGTCAAGGAGGAAACCTCTCATATCGTTACTGCTAAGGAAGGTTCTGTTGCTTCATCGGTTCTCTTATCAGGTACGGTTACAGCAAAAAATGAACAATACGTTTATTTTGATGCTAGTAAGGGAGATTTAGATGAAATTCTCGTTTCAGTCGGGGACAAGGTCGAAGAAGGGCAAGCTTTGGTCAAATACAGCAGTGCAGATGCTCAAGCTGCCTATGATGCAGCTGATCGTGCAGTTGCAAAGGCAGACCGTCATATCGAGGAGTTAAACAAAGCTCGTGAGAATGCATCAGCTACACCAGCTTCTCCACAGGTTCCAATAGAAGCTGGACTCCCAGAACAAGCGCAAGCAGCGACTTCTTCAGTATCTTCTATTGATTCTCAAATCAGTGATGCCAAGGATAACCGTGCAGATGCTGTTGCTCAACTCAACAAGGCTCAAGCTCAGCTAGATGCTGCAACTGTCCTCAGTACACTAGAAGGGACTGTAGTTGAAGTTAATCGTAATGTTTCCAAATCGCCAACAGGTAATAGCCAAGTGGTAGTACATGTCGTAAGTAATGAAAACTTGCAAGTCAAAGGGGAGTTGTCTGAATACAACCTTGCTAACCTTTCTGTTGGGCAAGAAGTTACCTTTACTTCGAAGGTTTACCAAGATAAGAGCTGGACAGGAAAAATCAGCTATATTTCTGATTATCCTAAGAACAATGGAGAAGCAGCGAATGCAGCTCTTGGAGGAAATACTGGATCTAAGTACCCTTATACTGTTGATGTGACCAGCGATATCGGTGAGTTGAAACAAGGTTTCTCAGTCAGTGTTGAAGTCAAAAACAAAAGTAAAGCCATCCTTGTTCCTTTAACCAGTGTTGTTACCGAAAATGACAAAAACTATGTCTGGGTCGTTGACGACCAGAAAAAAGCGAAGAAGGTAGAAGTTACTTTGGGGAATGCGGACGCAGACAACCAAGAAATTACTTCAGGTGTGACAGACGGAGCCAAGGTCATCAGTAATCCAACATCTTCCTTGGAAGAAGGAAAAGAGGTGAAGGCTGATGAAAAAACTAATTAGTCTCAAAAATATCTGCAGGAGTTATCGAAATGGTGACCAAGAACTGCAGGTCCTTAAAAATATCAATCTAGAAGTTCATGAAGGTGACTTTGTTGCTATTATGGGACCTTCTGGTTCTGGTAAGTCTACCTTGATGAATACCATCGGAATGTTGGATACACCAACTAGTGGAGAGTACTATCTTGAAGGTCAAGAAGTGGCAGGTCTTGGAGAGAAACAACTGGCCAAGGTCCGCAACCAGCAAATCGGTTTTGTCTTTCAGCAGTTCTTTCTCTTGTCCAAGCTCAATGCACTTCAAAACGTCGAATTGCCCTTGATTTACGCGGGTGTTTCGGCTTCTAAACGTCGGAAATTGGCTGAGGAATTTCTGGAAAAGGTTGAGTTGACGGAGCGCAGTCATCATTTGCCTTCTGAGTTATCAGGTGGTCAAAAGCAACGTGTAGCAATTGCGCGTGCCTTGGTAAATAATCCCTCTATCATCCTAGCAGACGAACCCACAGGAGCCTTGGATACCAAGACAGGAAATCAAATTATGCAACTGTTGGTTGAGTTAAACAAGGAAGGGAAAACCATTATCATGGTCACGCACGAGCCTGAGATTGCTGCCTATGCCAAACGCCAAATTGTCATTCGTGATGGGGTCATCTCATCAGACAGTGCTCTGGTAGAAAAGGAGGAAAACTAGATGCAGAATCTGAAATTTGCCTTTTCATCCATCATGGCCCACAAGATGCGTTCCTTCCTCACCATGATTGGGATTATCATCGGAGTTTCATCTGTCGTCGTCATCATGGCACTGGGAGACTCCATGTCTCGTCAGGTCAATAAAAACATGACCAAATCACAGAAGGATATCCATGTCTTTTTCTCTCCTATCAAAAGCAAGGATGGTTCCTTTACGCAGAAACAATCCGCTTTGACAGTCAGCGGGAAAGAAGAGGATGTTCATGTTGAACCACCAAAACCACTAGAATCCTGGGTCAAGGAGGCTGCTAAACTTAAAGGAGTAGACAGCTACTATGTCACCAACTCGACCAACGTCACCCTATCTTATAAGGATAAGAAAGTTGAACGAGCGACTCTGACAGGCGGAAATAGCACCTACATGAACGCAGTTGAAAATGAAATCGTTGCGGGTAGAAGTCTAAGACCGCAAGACTACAAGGAATTTGCCAGTGTGATTTTGCTGGACGAAGAACTAGCCAAGAGTTTGTTTGATAGTCCAGAAGCTGCGGTTAATCAAATCATCTCTGTTAATGAATTTAGTTACCGTGTGATTGGTGTTTATACTAGTAATGAAGCTAAAACTGCTAAAGCCTTTGGGATTGGTGGTCTTCCAATTACGACCAATATTTCTCTCGCAGCCAATTTTAATACTGATGAAATCTCGAACATCGTCTTTCGTGTCAATGATACTAGTCTAACGCAGACCTTGGGACCAGAGTTGGCTCGAAAATTGACTGAGATTGCTGGTCTTCAGCAAGGGGAGTACCAAGTTGCGGATGCAACTGCCGCCTTCCAAGAGGTACAACAACTATTTGGTTTTATGACAACGATCATCAGTGCCATCGCAGGAATCTCTCTCTTTGTCGGGGGAACTGGTGTCATGAATATCATGCTGGTCTCGGTGACAGAACGCACGCGGGAGATTGGTCTACGAAAAGCTCTCGGAGCTACTCGGGCTAATATCTTGGTACAGTTTTTGATTGAATCCATGATCTTAACTTTGCTAGGTGGTGTCATCGGTCTTGGGATTGCTGCTGGAATGACCATGTTAGCTGGAGTATTGCTTCAAAACATGATTGCAGGTATCGAAGTTGGGGTTTCCCTCCCAATCGCTCTCTTTAGCTTGGCTGTGTCAGCCAGCGTTGGGATGATTTTTGGAGTCTTGCCAGCCAATAAAGCGTCTAAGCTTGATCCAATCGAAGCACTTCGTTATGAATAAGATATAGAACAGAAAAAAACAAGATGGACATTTATCTGTCTTGTTTTTGTATGGATTTTCCTATCGAAAATCACTAAAAATATGATATAATGAAGTGTTAGAAAATCAGGTTTCATTTGCCTGGAAAGGAAAAATTATGTCTGAAAAGAATTTTTATATTACAACACCGATTTACTATCCATCTGGTAAACTTCATATCGGTTCTGCCTACACAACCATCGCTTGTGATGTCCTAGCTCGCTACAAACGCCTTATGGGCTTCGATGTCTTTTATCTGACAGGTCTTGACGAGCATGGTCAGAAAATCCAGCAAAAAGCGGAAGAAGCTGGCATCACACCACAAGCCTATGTTGACGGCATGGCAGTTGGTGTCAAAGAACTCTGGAAATTACTAGATATCTCATACGATAAATTTATCCGTACAACTGATGACTATCATGAAAAAGTAGTGGCTCAGGTCTTTGAACGCTTGCTTGCTCAAGATGATATCTACTTGGGTGAATACTCTGGTTGGTATTCAGTTTCAGATGAGGAATTCTTTACAGAAAGTCAGCTTGCGGAAGTTTTCCGTGATGAAGCTGGAAATGTGACAGGCGGTATTGCTCCATCAGGTCACGAAGTGGAATGGGTTTCTGAAGAGTCTTACTTCCTTCGCCTCAGCAAATACCAAGACCGCTTGGTCGAATTTTTCAAATCACATCCTGACTTCATCACTCCAGATGGTCGCCTTAATGAAATGTTGCGTAACTTCATTGAGCCAGGCTTGGAAGACTTAGCAGTATCTCGTACAACCTTTACCTGGGGTGTACCAGTCCCATCAAATCCGAAACACGTTGTCTACGTTTGGATCGATGCCCTTCTTAACTATGCGACAGCTCTTGGTTACGGTCAAGATGAACATGGCAACTTTGACAAGTTCTGGAACGGAACAGTCTTCCATATGGTTGGAAAAGACATCCTTCGTTTCCACTCCATCTATTGGCCAATCCTTCTTATGATGTTGGATGTTAAATTACCTGACCGTTTGATTGCTCATGGTTGGTTTGTCATGAAAGACGGCAAGATGTCTAAGTCTAAAGGGAATGTCGTTTATCCTGAAATGTTAGTAGAACGCTATGGCCTCGATCCACTTCGTTACTACCTCATGCGTAGCCTTCCAGTCGGTTCAGACGGAACCTTCACTCCAGAGGACTATGTAGGGCGTATCAACTATGAATTAGCGAATGACCTCGGAAACCTCCTCAACCGTACGGTTTCAATGATTAACAAGTACTTTGATGGTCAAATCCCTGCCTATGTAGAAGGTGTAACAGACTTTGACAATGAACTTGCTCAAGTGGCAGAACAATCAATCGCTGACTACAATACCTACATGGAAGCAGTTGACTATCCACGTGCACTTGAAGCAGTCTGGATCCTCATCTCACGTACTAATAAATACATCGATGAGACAGCTCCATGGGTACTGGCTAAGGACGAAGCGCACCGTGACCAATTGGCAAGTGTGATGAGCCACTTGGCAGCTAGCCTTCGTGTCGTAGCTCACTTGATTGAGCCATTTATGATGGAAACCAGTCGTGCAGTCTTGATACAACTTGGTCTAGCAGAAGTTTCTAGCCTTGAAAACTTGAGCCTAGCTGATTTCCCTGCAGGTGTAACAGTAGTTGCCAAAGGAACACCAATCTTCCCACGTCTCGAAATGGAAGAAGAAATCGCCTATATCAAGGAACAAATGGAAGGCAACAAGCCAGCCGTTGAGAAAGAATGGAATCCAGATGAAGTCGAACTCAAACTAAACAAGGAAGAAATCAAGTTTGAAGACTTCGATAAGGTTGAAATACGTGTCGCAGAAGTCAAAGAAGTGTCTAAAGTGGAAGGTTCTGATAAGTTGCTTCAATTCCGCTTAGATGCTGGAGATGGTGAAGATCGTCAAATCCTTTCTGGTATTGCGAAATACTATCCAAACGAACAAGAATTGGTCGGCAAGAAAGTACAAATCGTTGCCAACCTCAAACCACGTAAAATGATGAAAAAATATGTCAGCCAAGGGATGATTCTCTCAGCTGAACATGATGGTAAATTAACCCTTCTCACAGTTGATCCAGCTGTACCAAACGGAAGTGTGATTGGCTAATAGCAAAAAACCAACGTTATACACGTTGGTTTTTCTTGTTATGTGCGAGATTTTCTAAGAAGTGGTCCATCTCCTTTTGCGACCGGAGAACAATTACTTTATCTGGATAGGTTTCTTGAATCCGTTGATAACGTTCTTTGGCATTCTTTGTCCGCCCATCCCAGAGAATCCATCGGATAAATTCCCAGTCAAAGCGTTCAGGACAGCCTGCTGCCATACTTTCTCTGACTTTACCTCGGTATGTGAGATACCGTTTAAAGGCTCGAAAGAGACAAGTCCATGGGGAAAAGTTGAGAAAGATGATTTGGTCAGCTTCCAGCATTCTTTCTTCATAGCAACACCAAGAGTAGTTGCCGTCGATGACCCAAGCTTCGTGCTTTGTGAGAAAGTTCTTCATCTCGGTCAACATCCATTCGCGGTCACTGTCTTGCCAACCAGGTTGAAATTGAAGTGTATCCATATGCAGTTTGGGGATAGAGTAGTAGTTTGATAATTTTTCAGCTAGGGTTGACTTGCCAGCTCCAGAATATCCGATGATTGTTATTTTCATTTTCTACCTTTTCTGATTAGAGGACAAAAAAACAGCCTCTATGGACTGTTTCTTATTTAGCAAGTTTAGCTGAAAGACGAGCTTTATCGCGGCTTGCTTTGTTTTTATGAATCAAACCTTTAGTTTCTGCTTTGTCGATAGCTGAGCTAGCAGCACGGAAAAGTTCTTCAGAAGGGTTTGCTTCGAAAGCTTTGATAGCAGTACGCATAGCTGATTTTTGAGCTGAGTTTTTTTCGTTTTGTTTAACGTTCAATTCAGCGCGTTTGATAGCTGATTTAATGTTTGCCAATGTTCTTACCTCCATATTTACTAACTATACTATTATATCTGAAAACTTATGTTTTGACAAGGGGAAATTATTTTTTTAGGTAAATTTCATCGATTTCATGGTTTTTAGTCTTGTGGAGAATAACCTCAGCACGATTCCTTGTCGGTTCGATATAGTTTTGTAGATTTGTGAGATTAATGCTGGTCCAAACCTGGTGAGCAAAGGCTTCAACTTCTCCAATCGGCATTTGCGTAAAGCGGTGGTAGTAGCTGTTGGGATCATTTTGGGCAAAGCTGAGCAGCTTTAAGAAACGATCCAGATACCAGCTTTCAATGTCCTCGACAGCAGCATCCACATAGATGGAGAAATCAAAGAAATCAGTAATGTAAAGGCGCTCATTTTGAGGGTTTTGAAAGACATTGATGCCTTCGACAATGACAAAATCAGCAGCTTTGACACGTTGTTTCTCTCCAGGAACGATGTCATACACTTCATGAGAATAGACAGGAATATCGACATCTTGCCCATTCTTTAGGCGGTCAAGAAAATTCAGCAAGGTTTCCATATCATAACTTTCAGGAAAACCTTTGCGATTTAAGATATCTTGGTCAATCAAGGTTTGATTGGGATAGAGAAAACCGTCAGTTGTCACCAATTCTACAGTAGCATCCGGGAGAGTACGTGATAAAAGAATCTGAAGTAAGCGACTAGTAGTTGATTTTCCCACAGCAACACTACCAGAAACCCCAATGATAAAAGGCTGAGATTTACTTTCGCGTTGGAGAAAAATTCCTTTTGAAAAGGCCAAATCATCCTTGGTGCGCTTGTAAATATGGATAAGATGAACTAGGGGAAGATAGACATCTGTTACGTCCTGTAGACTAATCTGGTCATTGAAACTCTTGATGGATTCTAACTCTTCCTCTGTCAAGGGAGGGGTTGTTTTGCGATGCAATGATTGCCAAGTCTGGCGACTGATTTTTTCAAAATGTAAAAATTCGTTGGTCATTTGTTTTCCCCTAGATATTTTGTTTATCATACCATAAAAAGCTAAAAAGATAAAGCGGTTTCTTGATGGTAGTAAGTCAATATCGTATAATAGAGGTAGATGGAGGTTGAATAATTTAATGATGAGATAGGGAATGGTTTCTGAAGACTTATCAGTTATTAAAAGTGAGCTTTTGGGTTCGCAACTTATAGGAGGTGTGTCATGAAAATATTAAAAAGTTATATATTGGAACTCTGTTTTATTCTCAGTTTTTCCTTACCTTTTATAAAAGGAGCGAATGCGGATAATGGTAGACGCTTTGTGGAAATCTATTACGGTTTTACTTTTTTGATGGAACATGCCATTGTAACAGTTGTCTTTATCTGTTCGCTCTTGATTGCTTGGCTACTAAAAAAACGGTGGATGAAATGGCTTGCTGCTGGTAGTTATCTATTTTTGATTTTGTGGATTGCTACAGAAGGATATCTATTCCGTATGTCACTAGAAGATTTGATACGACTTTGGACAAGTTTGGAAATCTTGACACAAACTTATCAGTTGGGTTTTTATCTAAACATCATATTGGGAATCTTGTTGATAATAAAGTATTTTAAGGTTAAGAAATAGTAATAAAAATGCGCCCGATTGCAGACGAACTGTTTTTTCCTGACTATGATAATTTGTAGTTCCCGATAGATTGTAATGTATTTCTAATAATTGAAAGAGATTGAAGAAAAGGTTTTTTGACTAGGATTCTTCAGTCTTTTTCATTTGATCATCACTTTGTAAACGATTTACAATTCAAGCCAAATTATGGTAAAATAGTTTTATGAGTAAAATGTATTATGCAGAAAATCCTGATGCTGCTCACGACATTCATGAGTTGAGAGTGGAGTTGTTGGGAGAAAACATGACCTTTTTGACGGATGCGGGTGTTTTCAGCAAGAAAATGGTTGACTTTGGGAGTCAGCTCTTGCTTAAGTGCCTAGAGGTCAATGAAGGAGAGAAGGTCCTTGATGTGGGTTGTGGTTATGGGCCATTGGGTTTGTCGTTAGCCAAGGCTTATGGAGCTCAGGTAACCATGGTCGATATCAATAATCGTGCCTTGGACCTAGCGCGACAAAATGCTGAACGTAATAAAGTAGAAGCAACGATTTTCCAATCCAATATCTATGAACAAGTTGAAGGGAAGTTTGACCATGTTATTTCCAATCCGCCGATTCGAGCGGGCAAACAGGTTGTTCATGAGATTATCGAAAAGAGCAGAGATTTCTTGAAAGACGGAGGAGATTTAACCATCGTCATTCAGAAAAAACAAGGGGCTCCAAGTGCTAGAAATAAGATGGA
>NZ_AJRE01000055.1:0-14149 GCF_000296955.1 Streptococcus sp. GMD4S | reverse complement strand
ATCTTGCTTCGTTACCTTCCAGTTAAACGTAACCTTCACTACCTTGCTATGGGATTCGGTTTGACAGCTATGTTGACTGTTCTTTACTCAAACGTAACAAGTCTTGGTGGAGCAGTTGCTGGAATCATTGGCACTCTTCCTGCTGAAGTTGCTGAAAAAATTGGCTTTGTTAACAACTTCAAAGGATTGTCTATGATCGGTATCTCTATCGTAGGTATCTTCCTTGCGGTTGTTCACTTCAAGAACAGCCAAAAAGTTGCTGTAGCAGCACCTTCTACACCATCAGAAAGTGGGGAAATTGAAGATGACGAATTCTAATTACAAATTAACAAAAGAAGATTTTAATCAAATTAACAAACGTAGCTTGTTCACTTTCCAATTGGGATGGAACTACGAACGTATGCAAGCATCAGGTTACCTTTACATGATCTTGCCACAATTGCGTAAAATGTATGGAGATGGAACTCCTGAGTTGAAAGAAATGATGAAAGTTCATACTCAATTCTTCAACACTTCACCATTCTTCCACACAATTATCGCTGGTTTTGACCTTGCTATGGAAGAAAAAGATGGCGTTGGTTCAAAAGATGCGGTTAACGGTATCAAGACAGGTTTGATGGGACCATTCGCTCCTCTTGGAGATACTATCTTTGGTTCACTTGTACCTGCTATCATGGGATCTATCGCTGCAACAATGGCTATTGCTGGTCAACCTTGGGGTATCTTCCTTTGGATTGCAGTTGCAGTAGCGTATGACATCTTCCGTTGGAAACAGTTGGAATTTGCATACAAAGAAGGGGTTAACCTTATCAACAACATGCAAAGTACTTTGACAGCTTTGATTGAAGCTGCATCTGTACTTGGTGTATTCATGATGGGTGCTCTTGTAGCAACAATGATCAACTTTGAAATTTCATACAAATTACCAATCGGTGAAAAGATGATTGACTTCCAAGACATCTTGAACTCAATCTTCCCACGTTTGCTTCCAGCAATCTTCACTGCATTTATCTTCTGGTTGCTTGGTAAGAAAGGTATGAACTCTACAAAAGCTATCGGTATCATTATCGTGCTTGCCTTGGCTCTTTCTGCCTTTGGTAAATTTGCACTTGGAATGGGCGCATAATTTATGACTAAATCATTGATTTTAGTGAGCCACGGTCGTTTCTGTGAAGAACTTAAAGGTAGCACAGAGATGATTATGGGACCACAAGACAACATTCATGCGGTTGCTCTTCTTCCAGAAGATGGACCAGAAGAATTTACTGCAAAATTTGAAGCTGCTGTTGAAGGATTGGATGATTTCCTAGTCTTTGCGGATCTTCTTGGCGGAACTCCATGTAACGTGGTGAGCCGTCTGATTATGGAAGGTCGTGACATTGAACTGTATGCAGGAATGAACCTTCCGATGGTCATTGAATTTATCAATGCAAGCCTAACTGGAATGGATGCGGACTATAAGAGTCGTGCTTCAGAAAGCATTGTGAAAGTTAATGATTTATTGGCAAGCTTCGACGACGATGAAGATGAATAAGATGTGACTTAGAGCATCTTATATAGAATATACATGGGAATGGGAGTCACTCCCATTCCCATATTTTCAATAGGAATGAAACGACAATAGATTAGAGGAACTCTATGCTAAATTACACAAAAGAAGAATTACTTGAACTGGGTGCAGAAATCACGACTCGTGAAATCTACCAACAGCCTGATGTATGGAAAGAGGCTTTTGAAGCCTATCAAGCAAAACGTGAAGAAATTGCAGCCTTCCTACAAGGGATCGCTGATAAGCATGACTATATCAAGGTCATCTTGACGGGTGCTGGTACTTCTGCTTATGTGGGAGATACCTTGGTACCATACTTTAAGGAAGTCTATGATGAACGCAAATGGAATTTCAATGCCATTGCGACAACTGATATTGTTGCCAATCCAGAAACCTATCTGAAAAAAGATGTGGCGACTGTCCTTGTTTCCTTTGCTCGTAGTGGGAATTCACCTGAAAGTGTGGCGACGGTTGATTTGGCCAAAGCCTTGGTTGATGACCTCTATCAAGTGACCATTACATGTGCTGCAGATGGTAAATTGGCTCTTCAAGCTCATGGCGATGAGCGCAATCTTTTACTCTTGCAACCAGCTGCTTCCAATGACGCTGGATTTGCCATGACTTCTAGCTTTACGTCCATGATGCTAACAGCTCTCTTGGTTTTTGATCCTACAGAATTTGCTGTGAAAGCTGAACGTTTTGAAGTTGTGTCTAGCCTTGCGCGTAAAGTTCTAGAAAATGCAGCAGATGTTAAAGAACTGGTTGACCTCGACTTTAACCGTGTTATCTACCTAGGCGCTGGTCCTTTCTTTGGACTTGCTCATGAAGCTCAGCTCAAGATTTTGGAATTAACTGCTGGTCAAGTGGCGACCATGTATGAAAGCCCAGTTGGCTTCCGTCACGGTCCAAAATCATTGATCAATGAAGATACAGTTGTTTTGATCTTTGGCACAACGTCAGACTACACTCGCAAGTACGACTTGGACTTAGTTCGTGAAGTGGCTGGTGATCAGATTGCTCGTCGTGTTGTGCTCTTGAGTGATCAAGCCTTTGGTCTTGAAAATGTCAAAGAAGTGGCCCTTGGTTGTGGCGGTGTCTTGAACGATATTTACCGTGTCTTCCCTTACATCGTTTATGCCCAACTCTTTGCCCTTTTGACTTCGCTCAAGGTAAAAAACAAACCAGATACACCGTCTCCTACAGGTACAGTAAACCGTGTGGTACAAGGTGTTATCATTCATGACTATCAAAAATAAGGAAGTATCTATGAGTAAATTACAATTAAGTCCCAATAAAGTAGCTTGCTTGCAAAAACTCTCTGACGAGAATGGAATCATCTCAGCTCTTGCCTTTGACCAACGTGGTGCTTTGAAACGCCTTATGGCCCAATACCAAACAGAAGAGCCAACAGTGGCTCAAATGGAAGAACTCAAAGTCTTGGTAGCAGATGAATTAACAAAATACGCATCCTCTATGCTTCTTGACCCAGAGTATGGACTTCCAGCTACAAAAGCGCTTGCTCCAAATGCTGGTCTTCTCCTTGCTTATGAGAAAACAGGTTATGACACAACAAGCACCAAACGCTTGCCTGACTGCTTGGATGTTTGGTCTGCCAAACGCATCAAGGAACAAGGTGCAGATGCTGTCAAATTCTTGCTTTACTACGATGTAGACAGCTCTGACGAACTCAACCAAGAAAAACAAGCCTACATCGAACGTATCGGCTCTGAGTGTGTGGCGGAAGATATTCCATTCTTCCTTGAAATCTTGGCTTACGACGAAAAAATCGCTGACGCAGGTTCTGCAGAATACGCTAAAGTCAAACCACACAAGGTTATCGGTGCCATGAAGGTCTTCTCAGACCCACGTTTCAACATCGATGTCTTGAAAGTTGAAGTTCCAGTTAACGTCAAATACGTTGAAGGCTTTGGCGATGGTGAAATCGTGCATACACGCGAAGAAGCGGCAGCTTTCTTCAAAGCACAAGACGAAGCTACTAACTTGCCATACATCTACTTGAGCGCAGGTGTATCAGCCAAACTCTTCCAAGAAACACTTGTCTTTGCTCACGAATCAGGCGCAAACTTCAACGGTGTTCTTTGCGGCCGTGCAACTTGGGCTGGATCAGTTGAAGCCTACATCAAAGACGGTGAAGCAGCAGCTCGTGAATGGCTACGCACAACTGGTTTTGAGAACATTGATGAACTCAACAAAGTTCTCCAAACCACAGCGACTTCATGGAAAGAACGTGTAGAAGCATAAAAACAAGAATAGAAGAATCCCTTTTTGTTAAGAAGATACTTAAGGTTTTCTGACAAAGGATTTTGAAAATAAAAACTACAACCATAGATGGTAAATACACTCTCTATGGTTTGTTTACTTGAGAGAAATGGATCAAAGGAGAGAAGAATGAAAGCATACACAGAGCGTGTATTTGGAAATCATGAGGGCAAGGATGTCTTGGCCTATCGCTTTGAGACTGACAGTGGCTATCAACTAGAAATCATGACCTATGGTGCGACCATCTTGCGCTATGTCACACCTGACAAGGCTGGAAACTTTGCCAATGTTATCTTAGGATTTGATGATTTTGCTAGCTATGTAGGCAATAGTCCCAAGCATGGAGCAAGTGTAGGTCCTGTAGCAGGCCGTATTGCTGGAGCGACATTTGAACTCAATGGTCAGACCTATGACCTTGAAGTCAACAATGCTAGCAACTGTAACCACAGTGGTTCAACAGGTTGGGATTCCAGCTTGTTTGAATTGGTCGAAGTGAGCGACCATGGTTTGACTCTCTACACCGAGCGTACAGACGGGACCGGAGGATTTCCTGGTAATCTCAAGATTTGGATTAGCTACCACTTGGAAGAAACTGGCGCCTACGAAGTCAGCTATAAGGTGACGACAGATCAGGATACGCTTGTCAATCCAACTAATCACAGCTACTTCAATTTGTCTGGTGATTTCACGCAGACAGTTGACCGCCATGTCTTCCAATTAAATACGGAGGGCATTTACCCAATCGCTCCGGACGGTGTGCCAGCAAAAACTCCAGATGCTGATTGTGATGTGGTGAAACATATCTACAATGGTGCTTTGCTCAAGGATATTTTTGCAGAGGACGATGAGCAAATCCAGCTGGTATCTGGTTTGGATCACCCATTTGCTCTTCCTGCAGGTCATGACAATGCTGGTTTCCTTTATGACCAACACTCAGGTCGTTTCCTGCTTTTCAAGACAGAGGCTCCTTGCTTTGTGGTCTACTCAGCAAACTTTGTAGATGAGAGTGTCATCATAGCTGGTCAGCCAATGATTCAGCACAATGGGATTGCCCTTGAAGCGCAAGCTTTACCAGATGCCATTCACAGTGACCTCAAAGACCAAGTCATTCTCAAAGCAGGGCAAACCTTTACTAGCAAAACTCGCTACGAGCTTGTTGTTAAATAAAAAGAAGAGCTGGTTTCCAGCTCTTTTGAGTTGACTTCGTTGACATTTTATCTTAATAGTGTATAATTGATGTAATCTATAAAGTTACAACAAAAAGGAGACACCCTATGACTTATGCATACCAAAGCCACATTTACCTAGCGGAGGCTGTTTTAAATGTCAAGGACTTGACGAGTCAAACGGCTTTTTATCACCAGATTATTGGCTTGGAGATTTTATCCCAAACAGAGACAGAAGCGATTTTGGGACTCGGTCGAAAAGCCTTGGTTCACTTGATTCAGGCAGAAAAGGCTGGCGAAGTAAGGGAGCATTATGGGCTCTACCATTTGGCGATTTTGTTGCCGACACGAAAAGCCTTGGCAGATGTCTTGAAACACCTAAGTGACTTGCGGATTCCTCTGGTCGGAGGTGCAGATCATGGATACAGTGAGGCTATTTATCTAGAGGATTTGGAAGGAAATGGCATTGAACTCTACCGTGATAAGCCAGTATCTTCATGGGATATTCGAGAAGACGGCCGCATTATCGGTGTGACTGAAGCCCTTGCGGCACAGGACATCTATGAGTTAGGAGAAAAGGTGGATCCCTTTATCCTAGCTGAAGGGACGAGAATGGGGCATATTCATCTATCTGTGAAGGATAGTCGTGCGGCGAGCCAGTTTTATCAAAAGGTGTTAGGACTAGAAGATAAATTTAGCATTCCTAGTGCTAGTTGGATAGCGGCTGGTCAGTACCATCACCACCTGGCTGTCAACGAATGGGCTGGAAAAGGGTTGGCTCCGCGTGAGCAAGGCTTGTCAGGCTTGGCCTACTACGTCCTTGAGGTCGAAAGCAAGGAAGAACTCTTAGCTATCGTTCAGCAAGCACAAGAGCTAGAGGCACAGATCAAATGGCTACATTCGAGTGAGGTGGATCTTGTAGACCCAGATGGGATTGTGACTCGCATTCGCTTGGCACGATGAAACGAGGAAAACACATTATTTATTTTAGAGACATAGGAAAAGGCGGACAAGCTCGCATTCTGTTTTTAGAATGCGGACTTGTTTGCTTTTTTATGAAATGACGAAACCTTTCTTGGATCTAGCAAAGGTATCTGCCGGGGATATTTTCCCTTTTCTGGGGGTTCATGCTATAATACTAATAAACTTTTCTTTCTCTAGGAAGGCAAACACCCAAAATCGGCTAGAATGCTGGCAATCGTTGTCACGATGCTTTTAAGAGAAAGTAGGATTCTGTTTTGAGTTTAGGAAATGGTAATAAGATGGACACAAGTGTAAAAAATTTAATCAGTATGGGCCCTCTGGAGGACTATTTTATTTATTATGATCTGAGGAATCAAGTATTCTATGAAGTAAAACAAGGCATGAATTATTCAGCCATTGCAGCTCCTATTGCAGTCTTTTCCTTGCAACGGCTGTCGAAGTTGCTCAACCAAACCTTTGGAGATGTCTCCTCACCTTTCAATCTGCTTTTCTTTATCTTGATGTCTCTGTTTTTGATTTTCGGAACAATTCTTCTTGCCAAATCTACCCGACGTAACATGAAGACAGATAGATTTAGAAAAGTTCGGCTGACAAAAGCCAACATCAAAACCCTTAGGAGAAAATCTAGGGCGTTGACAGTAGTTGGCTACATTTTTGTTTTAATAACGATTTTTTCAGCCTATCGTTATCTGGCTGTTTCTGATTTTCAATTTTTAATTATGTACATGTTAGGGATTGGTATTCTTACATATATAGTTTATGATTTTCGGATGAAAACGCGCAAACGACTGTTCAAGGAGCTGATGGAGACATTACAGGACGGTAGCCGAGGGAAAGAGGGAGAAATGTAAGATGAGAAAAATCATTTATATAGGCCAAGGATGCCAGCAATCCGTCTACTATAACACAAAGACGAGAGAGGCTTTAGCGACAGAATCTAGCACCTCGTCAGAAACCGACGGTGCCATCAGTTCAAAGAAATCCAAGTGGCCTTGGGTTGTCTTCTTTATTTTCTTGCTAGTTGCTATCATCAGTATTTGGATTCGTTCCTTGATAGCACCCTTTAGATTGAGTGAGTGGATGGCACCTATCCATCTAGCCGCTATCCTTTTCGTTTTTATCGGAAGTGTTTATGGATTTGAAAAACTGTTCTACAGTGGGGCTAAGTCGCTTGTCCCAGCAAGTGAAGAGCAGTTTAAAGAAGCGGTTGAAAGTAGTAAATTTTGGAAAAAATCTCCGGATAAGGAACCAACAGTCGATAAAATCATCTTGTATCTATTTGTTATCCTCGTTCTTCTATTTGTTTTTGTTATTGTTGTGTTCTTTGCCATACCTGGAACCTTCATTCCCTACTATGAACATGAATGGTTTGAGCCCTCTATGTTCATGGTACCAATCGGAGCAACGATTGTCCCAGTTAGTGTCGTACTGCTCTTGTTCCAAAACAACCCAATCCGCTGGCTCTTAGCCGTACGAAAATACAAGCAGGGAAAAGTGATATTTAGGGAGAAGAAGAACTAGAAACATGAGAGAGACGCTATTACCATTACCAGTGGTTGGTGATGTTTTATCAACAACCTATGATAAAATTGAAGTTTCTGATTATAGTGATTGGTGGAAACTGTGGTGATTTTATATGAGAAAAATAATTTTTATTGGACAGAGCGGTGATAAGGCCGTTTACTATAATACGCGAACAAAAGAGGCTCTTGTAGCAGATAAGAGTGCCTTGTTAAATACAGAAGGGGCTAGGAGATCGAATAGGGGGATTGCTCCTTTAATTGCTATATTCTCTTTGTTAGGTTTACTCGGAGGATTTGTTGCAATACCAATTTTCTCAGGCCTTCGTTATAATAGTGGGATGGTTCCTATTTTTATTCTTTGTCTTTCCTTTATCCTATTTGGATTTATATGGATGATGGAAGTCGCCTTATATAAAGGAGTGAAACGAGTCCAAGGAGCAACAAAGAAAGAGTTTAAAGAAGCAGTTTATTCAAATTTGTTCTGGGAAAATTTTAGTGAGAAAAAAGCGACGTTTGCGAAAATGTTGGCTTTTATGATTGTCATGCTACTAGTTTTTATGACTACTATAGTAATATTTGCTGCTGCAATTCCGGGCACTATTGACTCATTCAATAAGCAAGAGGCATTTGATATACAAATCTTTTTCTCGCCTTTAGCAGGTCTCTTTCCTGCCTTGTTGTACCTTTTCTTATTCCAAAACAACCCTATCCGCTGGTTCTTAGCTGTGCGAAAATATGAACAGGGGAAAGTGATATTTAAGGAAGAGAAATAAGTGGGAGGATAAGATGAAAGAAAAGTATGTTGAGTTTTTAAATATGGCAGTTGTGGATACTAGTCCTATAAAGCGTTTTGATTATATAAGGGCTTTTGCAATGGAGATTGTTTTTACTTTACTAATATTTATAGTATCTATTTTTATAAAAGGTGAGATGCATGATGTGAGTATGATTATCTTTTACATTACTATTTATCATGCAGTAGCTTTATTGTCCATGTTCTTGCTATTCCAAAAATTTTCCAAATCAAAATTCTTGCAATTGATTCCAGCCAGTTCTATTTTGATTTCTCATGTTGAGTTTCTCTTCTGGGGATCTATATTTTTAGGGAAGAACTATTGGTCTGTCTTCACGATTTTAATTGGCCTAAGCCTTATTTTTCAGTTACTGACCTTTGTTTACCAGTTGTTAATTGTCCCTAAAGCTAAGAAATTACCACAGGGTGAGTATAGGAAGAATCTTTTATTTCTTCCTTCTGTTATTTGCCTATTGATTTCCGCTATTGTAGTAGTTATAGCACGTTTATTTACGTTGTCAGGAATATATGTAGTTTCTTCCCTCGTCGCAGGGAGCATAGCCTGCCTTCCCTTCTATTGGCTTGAGTATGCACGAGTATTCACCGGTTGGAAAAAGAAAAGCACGAATAACTTTATTTATAGAGGCACAATAAAATAAAATTAATTAGAGTGGCTAGTAGTACAGCTCATGCTAGGAGGATAAGATGAAGGAAAAATATTATGAATTTTTGAATATACTGATGACTGGTTATAAACCAGTAAGAAATTTAAATTTCTATCTTGCATTTTTATTCGAAATTCTATTTACTTCAGTAGTACTGATTGTTTCTATATTTACTAAGAATCAAATGCATAATCTTAGTATATTTTTGATTCATGTTACTATTGTCCATATGGTAATAGTACTGCTTGCATTTTTATTGTTTCAAAAATTTTCCGCTTCAAAATTATTACAATCAGTTCCGACGACTTCGTTTCTTTTTCTTCATTTTGAGTTTCTTTTTTTGAGCTCTATATTCTTTGGGGAACAGTATTTATCGATATTCTTTCTTTTCATTGGATTGAGCTTTGCTTTTCAAGTGATAAACTTTTTTTATCAAATATCAATTGTTCCAAAAGTAAAACAAATGCCAGATACTGAGCATAAGAAGAATTTGTTACACTTACCAACCCTTATTGTAACAGTAATGTCGGCGGTAATAGTAGTCATAACACGATTGTTTATGTTATCTGGAATCTATATTATCATCGGATTAGTAGGAATGAGTATTTCATGGAACTCGTTCTTTATTCTCGGATATACTCAAGTATTCACAGGTTGGAGAAAGAAAAGCACGAATAACATTATTTATAGAGGAGAAATAAAATGAAATTAATTAGAATAGATATCAGCAATATTGCTTATACAGAGAAAAAAGTTCCCATGGATTTTTTTCTAGATTTGATTGAAGGTTGTGAAAAATTATTATTTGAAACAGGGGTCTATAAAAATGGTCCGACAACGATTGAAACATGTTTGAGCACTTTTGGAAAGCCAGGAGAAGCCTCGTTTAAGGTCTATATTCCGACAAACATCCCAATTGAAGGAAATGATGAATTTCAATATCTAGAACATTTTACTATTAAGCAGTGTGTCTCTGATGTAACTCCATTTGATGAACATTTCCTTCCAAAAATTGAAGAAATGAAGCAATATATTCAAGATGAGGGGTTGGAAATGCAAGGAGATACCGTTTTTCTAGCGATATTGCCAATATTTGGGCAACACTTTGTTGAAATTAATATCCCAATTAAGGAGATTTCAGATGCTATTTAAAAACGTGGGAGAATACCAAGATATACAATATAGAAATGTTATCTCAAGGTATTATACAGTATCTCCAGAAGAGATGCCAGACACTTATAACGCTTTTTTAGACGAAGTAAGAAAAGCAGGATATACGCTTCGAGGACCTTTCTTTTATACGATTAATTCCAAGTTAGAAGAAAATCAAGATGTGTTGATGGAGCTGTTTATCCCAGTAGAAGAAGAGTATATTGAAGATGCTTTGCCAAAAGACTTTTTGTATCACAGTCTGTTTCAAGTTTTAAATACTGTTTCAACTAGAATTTTAGAACCAGATGATGAGTCAGTGAAAGAGGGAATAAGCTTCTTGGCGGGTTATATCTATTATCAGGGACATTGTGAGTTGACCCCTCCCTTCTTTTTTACCACAATCTCTGATGAGAAAGTCTATACAGATATTAAGGTAGGGGTGTTGAAGGAGTAAGTCGAATTTTTAATAAAGCTCACAAAAGAATAAAGAAAAGAGGGAATGATAATGTCACAAGAGAGATATTTGCAGATCAAAAAAGAGCATCAAGTTCGTAAGTTTGTGGGGCGTTTCCTCTTCATTCTTCTCGCTATCCTCGATGTTCTACTGGTATCAAGTCATTCCAATTATGTCCCGCTTATAACGGTGGCTATGGTAACGATTGTGCCTTTTAATCATTTTCTACTTGGTCCTCTTAGGAGACAGAAAAAAGCCATAGAAAAAGAGCATCCAGAATGGAAAATACTCAGTACAAAGGGAGTAAAGGTTCCTTCGACTGAAGCCAATAAAAGAACCTTGGCTGGTATTGGGATTTTGATGGCCTTGTTGTTGTCTTTTGGGCTATTCTATAAACCTGTGAAACAGCCGAACGTCCAAGTAAACAATCCGCCTAAGCTTGATTTTAACACGCCTGGAACGTCCAAGTCTTCTGAGTCTGAGTCGTCCAGTTCCTCTAAGACCAAAGAATCCAGTTCCTCAGAGCCGAAATCCTCGTCTTCGACTGAACAAAGTTCTAAAACCGAAAGTTCAGGAACAAAACCGTCAAAAAGCGAGTCCAATAATCCTTATTACCAGATTCCAGGACTTACTGACGAACAGGTGAGAGATATCATATCGAAATCTGTAAAAGATTTGAGAGAAAAACAGTCAAAAGAAAAATCCGAAGAGTAGACTCGAGGGCATCGATGTCCTTTCTGGATGAGTTAGTTTTAAGATTTTACTGTATAAAATAACAGGAGGAGTTCATATGAATAAAGAAGTAATTGGTTTGATAGTTGGGACAATCGTCATCTTCCTATCTTTTGTATTTGTGTGTGGGACCTTTCTCTATCTCTATCTTCGAGATCAGAAGTTGGTCCGTCTTGCCAAGTCATCCGTACAGGGAACGGTTATCGGCTATAGCCGTTTTCGTGAGGGGTATCCACCTATCGTCGAATACACGGTGGATGGGATTGCTTATAAGAAAACCTTGCAGTATTTTATGTTCAAAACGATCACAATTCCGTGGGGGACTACTAAATTTTTAAAGGACTATACAAGAGAAGATATGCTAGCGCCTTCGATCACTCGCTACAGCAACTCCTTTGTTTCCTTCAAACGCTTGATGCAGACCCATTTCCCCCTTCATTCGGAACTGACGGTCTGGTATGATCCAGACAAGCCGACCAGGGCCTATGTCGAACGTTACAGCGGAATGGACAAGTTTTACAAGTGGTTTGGTATCGGATTTGGGCTGGCTCTAGTTATAGTCTATGGGATAGTGATCCTAGCATTTTTGTCCAATTTGTCCAAGATATACGCATAAAGGTCAGTTGGTTGAAAGGAAACGTGACTTCCCATCGAGCTTCAAGGAGGACAGAGTTTCTTTTCCATTTCCGTGCTTATCAATCTTTTCTTTCTGATACAGAGAAAAGGTTGCCTCCTACAAATACAGACAGGAAGTGAATTTTGACAAAGCCCCTTATTCGAGATATAATGAAGAAAAAGTGACCAAGGATAAATTAATGACAAACTCAAAGTATATAACACGCCTGAAACGTTCAGAGGGTCAGTTGCGTGGGATTCAAAAGATGATTGAAGAAGATCGTGACTGCGCAGATATTGTTACGCAGTTGACAGCAGTGAAATCTAGCGTTGAGCGCGTGATTGAGATGATCATTACTGAAAATCTCACTGACTGTATCAACCAACCACTAGACGACCCCGAGGCTCAAAAGGAACGCCTAGAAAAGGCCATCCGATACCTGATTAAACGAAAATAAACTAATTTGCTATTGCTAAACAATGCAGACAAAGGCATTTAAGTCTATTTCGATAAAGAAATCATGTCGGCCAAACGGATGAGTCCCCCCGATACCAACGAGCAACCTCTTTTTAGATGCCGTCAATGTGCTTCTTTTTTAAAAGCGATGGGCTACGAGCCCTATATCAGCGGGTTGCAGAAATGAAAAAACCGATTAAGTTTCTTAATCGGTTTTTTGCTTATTCTACTTGACCGGGCCAAGCATTCATACCACCTTCTACATTGATAACGGTGAGGCCTTGGGCGCTTAGAAATTCACAAGCAGATGCGGAACGGACTCCACCTTGACAGATGACATGATATTCCTGGTCAGGTTTGAGTTCTTTGTAACCTTGCTCCAAGGTACTTAAAGGCAGATTTTTAGCACCTGGTGCATGTCCTGCTTGGAATTCATGCACTTCACGTACATCGATAAGATTTAGATTTTCATTTAGGTATTTTTCATAAAAGTCAGCCATGCTGATACTCGTTTCCATATTCGACTCCTTCTGGATTAGCCATTTTATATTGTGAATAAGCGCCATCAAGGTTTTGGACGGTAAATCCTGCCACTAGAGGATACGCTCTGTGATCTAGCTGCGCAAAACACTGTGGCAGTTAAGGATGTAGGTTTGGTTCTTGTCTGGTTCATCCAAGTTCTCCCATAGTTTGTTTAGGGGGATATGAATGGTATCGACCTTGGGTCGCCCCCCTGAAATTCGCCACTTATCCGTACATCTAGGGATTTTTGGCCCTTAGTCAGATCGTCTTTGAGCTGACACCATTGGATATTATCGCTCAGACCTTCGATAAGGTTCAAGGCTGTGTAGCCAATTATTTTATGCTTCTAGATGACCTTGCCTGTCCAAGCGCTCATACCGCCTCGGACATTGATGACATCGTAGCCTTTTTTCTTTAGCTTTTTCGCAGCTAGTTTGCTTCGCACACCAGAATGACAAATAACATAGAGTGTTTCTTTTGTCGCAGGTGTGTAAGAACCGATTTCCGTTAAAGGAACATTTTTTGCATTTTTGATATGGCCTCTACGGAATTCCATAGGCGTCCGAACATCCAGTAGCTGAATCGGTTCTCTGAGTTTAGCTTCTAACTCGCTGGTAGAAATACTGTCAATTTTTGTAAATAATAAGTGAAACATAGGCACCTCCACATATACCCTTATGGGGTATATTAAACCATGAAGTCAATCTTTTGTCAAGCAAGTTGTTTTGACTTGGAGGGGATTGGTTTTGAGAGTCTAGAAAGCAGGCTATTCTTGACCTTTCAAAGGCTTTTTGATATGATGAGTCCAAAGTAAGTGTGAGGTGATAAGATGACCAGCGAATACCAGAAAATGATAGCAGGGGAGCCTTACCGTCCGTCGGATCCAGAGTTGCGGGTCTTGGCGCAGGCTTCTCGCCAAAAACAGGCTGCCTTTAACAAGGAAGAAGATCCCTTGAAGGGAGCAGATATTATCAAGACTTGGTTTGGCTCAACTGGGGAAAATCTCTATGTCAATCCACGCTTGGTGGTCGATTATGGAGTCAATATCCATCTAGGGGAAAATTTTTATTCTAATTGGAACTTGACCATGCTGGATGTTTGTCCGATTCGCATCGGGAACAACGCCATGCTTGGCCCCAACTGTCAGTTTTTAACCCCACTCCATCCACTGGATCCGGATGAACGCAATTCAGGGGTCGAATACGGCAAGCCCATCACCATTGGAGATAATTTCTGGGCTGGAGGTGGCGTCATTGT
>NZ_AJRE01000054.1:0-14172 GCF_000296955.1 Streptococcus sp. GMD4S | reverse complement strand
ACTTAAATCTAAAAATCAACAAACTAAACTTCAAGTATTTGAGGCGGAAAGTGGTGCGGACGCTCATTGCCAAGTCAATAATCTAAGACTCGCCCATAATGTCGTTTTTGATTGGTTGGATACTTTATTTGAATGGAATCAATCAAAGTTTTAGTTCTACTTATACCACTTAGATATATCTACCTTTTTACTGTTAGGGGCTACAAACTTATTTTACTTTAAGTAGCAAATTGGATAAATTCTCTACTGTTGATGGTAAGAGTAGGTTTTAGAATTTCAGGATTTGATGAAGTCTTTTCAAATAATGGATTTACTGAGTTATATTAATTATAGTTAAATAGTATTATTTCATTATTTACTAGGATTGTCCTCTGATTGGTATTAAGGGAAAATAGCTTTGAAAATTGAATTTTGATGATGACATTCTTTGAACAATTAGTGTTTAGATATGCTATTTAGTTACTAGAGTGCTCATTTAATAGAAAAAGAAGTAATTTCATTTTCAGTAAAAGTCCATAAAATACTTGAAAAATTATCTAGAAGGTGATATAATACAGTCTTGTAAGGGTTATCACATATAACTCAAAAAAGAAATAACTAAAGGAGAGTCAAACTATGGCTTCTAAAGATTTCCACGTAGTGGCAGAAACAGGTATTCACGCGCGTCCAGCAACATTGTTGGTTCAAACAGCTAGCAAATTTGCTTCAGATATCACTCTTGAATACAAAGGTAAATCAGTAAATCTTAAATCTATCATGGGTGTTATGAGTCTTGGTGTTGGCCAAGGTGCTGACGTTACAATTTCAGCTGAAGGTGCAGATGCTGACGACGCAATCGCTGCTATCACTGAAACTATGGAAAAAGAAGGATTGGCATAAGGAAAATGACAGAAATGCTTAAAGGAATCGCAGCATCTGATGGTGTTGCAGTTGCAAAAGCATATCTACTCGTTCAACCGGATTTGTCATTTGAGACTATTACAGTCGAAGATACAAACGCAGAAGAAGCTCGCCTTGATGCCGCTCTACAAGCATCACAAGACGAGCTTTCTGTTATTCGCGAGAAAGCAGTAGGTACGCTCGGTGAAGAAGCAGCTCAAGTTTTTGACGCTCACTTAATGGTGCTTGCTGATCCTGAAATGATCAGCCAAATTAAAGAAACTATCCGTGCGAAGAAAGTGAATGCAGAAGCAGGTCTGAAAGAAGTAACAGACATGTTTATCACTATCTTTGAAGGAATGGAAGACAACCCATACATGCAAGAACGCGCAGCGGATATCCGCGACGTGACAAAACGTGTATTGGCAAACCTCCTTGGTAAAAAATTGCCAAACCCAGCTTCTATCAATGAAGAAGTAATCGTGATTGCGCATGACTTGACTCCTTCAGATACAGCTCAGTTGGACAAAAACTTTGTAAAAGCTTTTGTAACCAACATTGGTGGACGTACAAGCCACTCAGCTATCATGGCGCGTACGCTTGAAATTGCAGCAGTATTGGGTACAAACAATATCACTGAAATCGTTAAAGATGGTGACATTCTTGCCGTTAACGGTATCACAGGTGAAGTTATTATCAACCCAACTGATGAGCAGGCGGCTGAATTCAAGGCTGCTGGTGAAGCTTATGCGAAACAAAAAGCTGAATGGGCTCTCTTGAAAGATGCTAAAACAGTAACTGCTGATGGCAAACACTTTGAATTGGCTGCCAACATCGGTACTCCAAAAGACGTTGAAGGTGTCAATGACAACGGTGCTGAAGCTGTTGGTCTTTACCGTACAGAGTTCTTGTACATGGATTCTCAAGACTTCCCAACAGAAGACGAGCAATACGAAGCTTACAAGGCTGTACTTGAAGGAATGAACGGTAAACCTGTTGTCGTTCGTACAATGGATATCGGTGGAGATAAGGAACTTCCTTACTTCGATATGCCTCACGAAATGAACCCATTCCTTGGATTCCGTGCCCTTCGTATCTCTATCTCTGAGACTGGAGATGCTATGTTCCGCACACAAATCCGTGCCCTTCTTCGTGCGTCTGTTCACGGTCAATTGCGTATCATGTTCCCAATGGTTGCGCTCTTGAAAGAATTCCGTGCAGCGAAAGCAGTCTTTGACGAAGAAAAAGCAAACCTTCTTGCTGAAGGTGTTGCAGTTGCGGATAATATCCAAGTTGGTATCATGATCGAAATCCCAGCAGCAGCAATGCTTGCAGACCAATTTGCTAAAGAAGTTGACTTCTTCTCAATTGGTACAAACGACTTGATCCAATACACAATGGCAGCAGACCGTATGAACGAACAAGTTTCATACCTTTACCAACCATACAACCCATCAATCCTTCGTTTGATTAACAACGTTATCAAAGCAGCTCACGCTGAAGGTAAATGGGCAGGTATGTGTGGTGAGATGGCTGGTGACCAACAGGCTGTTCCACTTCTTGTCGGAATGGGCTTGGATGAGTTCTCTATGTCAGCAACATCTGTACTTCGTACACGTAGCTTGATGAAGAAACTCGATACAGTTAAGATGGAAGAGTACGCAAACCGTGCACTTACAGAATGCTCAACAATGGAAGAAGTTCTTGAACTTCAAAAAGAATACGTTAATTTTGATTAATCAAAAAATCCTTGCAACCCAGTTGCAGGGATTTTTTTTAAGAACTTTCAAGAAAATCTTTCTTATATAAACTCCATTCTAGAGAAAGTAGCGGTGAAGAACAAAAAATACTTAACTGGTTCATAAAATTCTTGACAAGTTGCAAATTTAGGAGTAAACTATTAACCAGTTAAGTAATAGAGAGGAGTTTCTGCAATTTAGAAATGAATTGCAAATAGAAATATTAAAAAAGAAAGAGAGTTTCGATGAAAATTAATAAAAAATACCTTGCTGGTTCTGCGGCAGCTTTAATTTTAAGTGTCTGTTCTTATGAATTGGGACTGTATCAAGCTAGAACGGTCAAGGAAAATAACCGTGTTTCCTATATAGATGGAAAACAGGCTGCGCAAAAAACAGAGAATTTGACACCTGATGAAGTCAGTAAAAAAGAAGGTATTAATGCCGAGCAAATCGTCATCAAGATAACAGACCAAGGCTATGTCACTTCACATGGTGACCACTATCATTACTATAATGGCAAAGTCCCTTATGATGCTATCATCAGTGAAGAGTTGCTGATGAAGGATCCAAACTACCAGCTCAAGGACGAGGATATTATCAGTGAAATCAAGGGTGGTTATGTGATCAAGGTAGATGGAAAATACTATGTTTACCTTAAGGATTCAACCCATGCGGATAATGTCCGTACGAAAGAAGAAATCAATCGGCAAAAACAAGAACATAGTCAGCATCGTGAAAGAGGGACTTCAGCAAACGATGGTGCGGTAGCCTTGGCACGTTCACAGGGACGCTACACCACAGATGATGGTTACATCTTTAATGCATCCGATATCATTGAAGATACTGGTGATGCTTATATCGTTCCTCATGGCGACCATTACCATTACATTCCTAAGAGTGAGTTATCAGCCAGCGAATTGGCTGCTGCAGAAGCCTTTCTATCTGGTAGAAGTGGCCAATCAAAGGCGCCTACTTATCGCCGTACCAATAACAACAGTGCTAGCAGCGATGTAGATAGATGGAGCCCATCCTATAATAACCAAGGCAGTGGCTATACGAACACGAACACATCTAACAACAGTAGTGACGATAGTCAAGCAAGTCAAAGTGATGAGGATATTGATAGCCTTCTGAAACAACTTTACGCCTTGCCGCTCAGCCAACGACACGTAGAATCTGATGGCCTTGTCTTCGACCCAGCACAGATTACAAGTCGAACAGCTAGAGGAGTTGCTGTGCCTCATGGGAACCATTACCATTTCATCCCCTATTCACAGATGTCTGAATTGGAAGAACGAATCGCTCGCATCATCCCACTTCGCTATCGTTCGAACCATTGGGTGCCGGATTCAAGACCAGAACAACCGACTCCGGAACCTAGTCCAAGCCCGCAACCTGCACCAAATCCTCAACCAACTCCAAGCAATCCAATTGATGAAAAATTAGTTAAACAGGCTATTCGAAAAGTAGCTGACGGCTATGTCTTTGAGGAGAATGGAACCTCACGTTATATTCCTGCCAAGAAGCTTTCAGCAGAAACAGCAGCAGCAATTGATAGTAAACTAGCCAAGCAAGAAAGTTTGTCTCATAAACTCGGAGCTAAGAAAACCAATCTCCCATCTGGTGATCGAGGATTTTACAATAAGGCTTATGATTTACTAGCAAGAATTTATCAGGACTTACTTGATAATAAAGGTCGTAAAGTTGATTTTGACGCTTTGGATAAACTGTTGGAACGTTTAAATGATGAAAGCAGTGATAAAGTTAAGTTGGTCGAAGATATACTTGCATTTCTAGCACCGATTCGTCATCCAGAACGTCTAGGAAAACCAAATGCGCAAATTGCCTACACTGATGATGAGATTCAGGTAGCCAAGTTGGCAGGCAAGTATACAACAGAAGATGGCTATATCTTTGATCCCCGTGATATCACCAGTGATGAGGGGGATGCCTATGTAACTCCACATATGACCCATAGTCATTGGATTAAGAAAGATAGTTTGTCTGAAGCCGAAAGAGCGGCAGCCCAGGCTTATGCTAAAGAGAAAGGTTTAACACCTCCTTCGACAGGAAATACAGAGACTAAAGGAGCAGAAGCTATCTACAACCGCGTGAAAGCAGCTAAGAAGGTGCCTCTTGATCGTATGCCTTACAATCTCCAACATACCGTGGAAGTTAAAAACGGTAGTTTAATCATTCCTCATTATGATCATTACCATAACATCAAATTTGAGTGGTTTGACGAAGGACTTTATGAGGCACCTAAGGGGTATAGTCTAGAAGATCTCTTTGCGACTGTGAAGTACTATGTCGAACATCCAAACGAACGTCCGCATTCAGATAGTGGTTGGGGAAATGCAAGTGACCATGTTCAAAGAAACCAAAATGGTCAAGCTGATAACAATCATACGGATAAACCATCAGTAGAGAAACCTCGGGCAGACAAACCTGAGGAAGAAAAGCCGCGCGAAGAGAAGCCTCAAAGTGAGAAACCAGAATCTCCAAAACCAACTGAGGAGCCGGAAGAAGAATTACCAGAGGAACCAGAAGAACCTCAGGTCGAGACTGAAAAGGTTGAAGCGAAGTTGAGAGAGGCTGAAGAGCTACTTGCAAAGATCCAAGACCCCATTATCAAGTCCAATGCCAAAGAAACTCTCACTGGCTTAAAAAATAACCTGCTATTTGGTGCTCAGGATAACAATACCATTATGGCTGAAGCTGAAAAGTTGTTGGCTTTATTAAAGGAGAGCAAGTAAAGGTAGAAGCATTTTCTAGATCCTAAAAACAGGATAGGAGAACTAGAAAAGTTAAAATCGAAAATGAGAATAGAATGTAAGTTCTAGTTCTCATTTTTTTCATGAAAATGTGAAAAATATCTTGACATATAGTGTAAATAAAGATAAACTATTTACTAGTTAATTAAATGGTTAAATACTAGTTAAGGAGTAATGATGAAAAAAAGAACAATTCTACTATTAATGGCAAGTCTGTTGATTCTTGTCTTAGGAGCATGTAGCCAAAAAGAAAAACAAGAATCAAAAGGGATGAAGATTGTCACAAGTTTTTACCCAATCTATGCCATGGTCAAAGAGGTATCAGGTGACTTGAATGATGTACGGATGATTCAGTCAAGTAGTGGGATTCACTCCTTTGAACCATCAGCAAATGACATTGCTGCCATTTATGATGCGGATGTCTTTGTCTATCACTCTCATACGCTCGAATCTTGGGCTGGAAGTCTAGATCCTAACTTGAAAAATTCAAAAGTTAAGGTTTTAGAAGCTTCTGAAGGGATGACGTTGGAGCGTGTACCGGGCTTAGAAGATGTAGAAGCTGGTGACGGCATCGATGAAAAAACACTCTACGACCCTCACACTTGGTTAGATCCAGAAAAAGCAGGTGAAGAAGCTCAGATTATCGCTGACAAACTTTCGGAGATTGATAGTTCTAATAAGGAAACGTATCAAAAGAATGCTAAAAACTTTATCGCTAAAGCCCAAGAATTGACTAAGAAGTACCAGCCTATTTTTGAAAAAGCGAGTCAAAAGACCTTTGTTACACAACACACAGCCTTTTCTTATCTCGCTAAACGCTTTGGTTTGAAACAACTTGGTATAGCAGGGATTTCCCCTGAACAAGAACCAAGTCCGAGACAACTAACAGAAATTCAGGAATTCGTTAAGACCTATAAGGTTAAAACCATCTTTACTGAGAGCAATGCTTCTTCTAAAGTCGCTGAGACCTTGGTCAAATCAACAGGAGTTAGCCTAAAGACACTCAATCCTTTAGAAGCAGATCCTGAAAATGACAAAACTTACTTAGAAAATCTAGAAGAAAACATGAATGTTCTTGCAGAAGAATTAAAATGAGGAGATGATGAAAATGAAGAAGAAATACCTTGCAGCAGGATCGGCTCTTGTCCTTTCCCTAAGCCTTTGCATCTATGCATTGAACCAACACCAGGTAGAAGGAAACAAAGATAATAACCGTGTGTCTTATGTCGATGGGAAGCAAGATTCTCAAAAAACAGAGACCCAGACACCAGATCAAGTTAGCAAAAAAGAAGATATTCAGGCTGAACAAATTGTCGTGAAAATCACCGATCAAGGTTATGTGACTTCACATGGTGATCATTTCCATTATTACAATGGTAAAGTTCCTTTTGACGCGATTTTCAGCGAAGAACTGTTGATGAAAGATGCCAATTATCAACTGAAAGACGCTGATATTGTCAACGAAATCAAAGGTGGCTACATTATCAAGGTTGATGGTAAGTATTATGTCTACCTTAAAGATGCGGCTCATGCTGATAATATTCGTACGAAGGACGAAATTGAACGCCAAAAACAAGGTCATACTCACGATGCACCAACTTCTAACAGTGCAGTGACACTTGCGCGATCACAAGGCCGTTATACTACCGACGATGGCTACATCTTTAATCCATCTGATATTATAGAGGATACTGGTGATGCTTATATCGTTCCTCATGGTGGACATTACCACTACATTCCAAAGAGTTCCTTGTCTGCTAGCGAATTAGCTGCTGCTCAAGCTTACCTTTCTGGAACTAGAAAACAACCGACTGTGACGGACTATCGTCCTAGTCCAAACGCAACTGGTCAAACTACCAACCCAAGTCAACAGGCTGAAACACCAAGTAATCAAGCTGAGAGTCTTCAAAGTCTATTGCAGCAACTCTATGCTCTTCCAAGTAGTCAACGTTATGCTGAATCAGATGGCTTGATTTTTGACCCTGCTAAGATTTCGAGCAGAACACCAAGTGGCGTAGCGATTCCACACGGAAATCACTATCATTTCATCCCATATACAAAACTTTCTGCCTTGGAAGAAAAGATTGCACGTATGATTCCTTTATCTAGCGACAGTGGGAAGCCAACACCTTTGGAAAATCCAAGCAAACCAGCAGAACATCCAGCTCAACCAGATCATCATCATGACCAAGACGGTGACCATGGAAGTCAGGATACCAACCATGAAGACCATGACCATGATGGAGAGGAGCATGACCACCACCACGGTGAAGAACATGATCATGGTTTTGCAGCTGACCGTGTTATTAGTGAAGATGAGCAAGGTTTTGTAGTTTCTCATGGAGATCACGCTCATTATTTCTTTAAGAAGGACTTGACTGCAGCCCAAATCAAAGCTGCCCAAGATCACTTGAAAGAAAATCATCAGTCTCAGCACGTTCAACCACTTGCAAAGACTGTGGAAAGTTTCTCAAGAGATGCTAGCGATGAAGAAAAAATCAAGTATATCTCACAGACCTACGGGGTTCCGCTCGAAGCGATTCGTATTTCAAACGGCTTCTTTGTCTTTGGAAATCCGGATCAAGCCTATGATCCAACCCATATCCATCCTTATGCTGTTCGAAAAGAACATGTTCGTATTCCTCTCCAAACTGGAAATCCAGAACTGGATTTCCTAAATGAACTTTATACGACTGCCCTACGTGATGGGGTGTCTCCTTATAGTTTGCAAGTAGAGAATGGTAGCTTTGTGATTCCTCACGGTGATCACAATCACTACATTAAGGTTCAGACAAATGGCTATGAAGTAGCTTTGAAAAATAAGATTCCGGCCCTACAATCGACCTATCAACCTGGAGCATTTGATGAACAAACAGTTCTATCTAAGGTGGATCAACTTTTAGCAGATAGCAGAAGTCTCTACAAAGACCAGCCAATCATGCAGAGACGGGTTGAACTTGCTTTGGGGCAGTTCACCGAAAATATGAAAAAATTGGCAACAAACTCAACTGCTGGATACCTAGCAGCATTGGATCTCTTTAATAAACAGTATATCCATGTGGACCAAAATGTGGCACCGGTTGAAACTTCACCTTTAGATAAGAAGTACCAAGCTCTAGTAGATAAGATCAATACATTGGATACAGATACTTATGGCTTGCCTAAGAAAGATCTTTTGGTACATTTGCAGGAAGCAAAACTAGCACAGGATGAGACAGAGTTGGCTGTCATTGAAGCGAAACTGCAGGCCTTGCAAGATTTCCGAGATCGGACAGGGGTTACAACAGTAGAGTACATCAAGTACTTCTACGAACATGTGTCTGATGGTCGTTTGAGAGAAGAACTTCGGAACCGTGTTGCCAAGTTGACATGGGAACTTTACCAGTCACAATCTTTCCTCAAAGCAACCGACTTGAACAAGTTATTCCCAACTATTTACCAAACTAAGTTAGAAGTAGAAGAAGCTCTCAAAGAAGAACCCGTTTCTACAAAAGTTGGTAAGACTATTCTAGATACGGAAAAAGTAGATAGTCAAACTGCTAAGACCGCCATCTATGAATTCCTAAAAGAACTCTACGGTGATTTTATGCCAGAAGAGCGGGTTAGTCATGTTAAGAAGGAAGAAGTGGATGCTCTCCTAACTAAAGCTGCCCAACTCCTAGCACGTGTCAAAGAAGATGGTGTCAAACAATCCCTAGCTGAAGAAGCAGCTAATATCAAAGCGGCTACTGAAAAGGAAAATGCAGACCTTGACGAAGCTAAAACACAACTTGAGGATCTTTTAAATCGTATTGCAGCGACTATCCAACGAGAGAAAAAAGAAGCAGAACAAGATCCACAAACGGTGATTATCTACCAAAAACTCTATAATATCTTGCTCTCTCTTCACAAGTACTTAGAGGATAACAAAGGATCTGATGCTGACTTTGAACGTGTCGATGCCCTTTTTGATCAACTCGCAGCTAAAAGTAGTGATAAAGAAGGTCTCCTCACTCTAGCTAAAGAAATCATTAGCTTGAACCAAGAACTTCGTTCAAAAGCAAGTGAAACTGACAGTCAATCTAAGTCTGAGAAAGGCAGTGAAACAACTGCTTCTCAATCAAGCGAAAAGCAAGAGAAAAGTGAGACTGAGCCAAGTGCTCAACCAAACGAATAAAAAGAAAGACGAAGTAGCTGAGCTACCTCGTCTTTTTTAGTCTTTATAAGCTACAATACCAATGATGGTATCCACCGCACGCTCCATGGTCTGAAGACTGACGTATTCAAAACGTCCATGCATGTTTTCACCACCAGCAAAGATATTAGGAGTTGGGATCCCCATAAAGGAAATCTTAGACCCATCTGTTCCACCACGAATCGGTTCGATAATTGGCGCGATCCCTAAATCTTCCATAACAGCTTTAGCAATGGTAACGGGTGTCATGTCTTTCTCGATGACTTCTTTCATATTGTAGTACTGGTCTGTCAGAGTCAAGCTAACGCGATCATTCCCAAGCTCTTGATTCATCTTGTCAGCGATGGCTTGCATAGCTGCTTTACGAGCTTCAAAGGCATCTTTTTCAAAGTCACGGATGATGTAGCTTGCACGCGCCTCCTCGACACTACCTGTCACATCCATAAGATGATAGAAACCTTGATAACCATCTGTCAATTCAGGTCGGTCATTCTCTGGAAGTTGATTATGAAAATCAATCGCTAGCTGAAGGGCATTGACCATCTGTCCTTTAGCAGTACCAGGGTGAACATTGCGCCCTTGGAAATGAAGCTCAGCAGCAGCTGCTGAGAAAGTTTCATACTGAAGCTCACCTAGCGGACCACCATCAACAGTATAGGCAAAGTCAACGTTAAAGTCTTCAGCATCAAATTTGTTAGCTCCAACACCGATTTCTTCATCTGGTCCAAAACCAACTCGAATCTCACAGTGTTTGATTTCGGGATGAGCAGTCAGATATTCAATAGCAGTCATAATTTCAGCAATCCCTGACTTGTCATCAGCACCCAGCAAGGTCGTGCCATCAGTTGTGATAAGCGTTTGGCCTGGATATTTCTCAAGGCTCTTGAAATCAGCAGGATCGAGTTTAAATCCAGAATCACCCAAGTCGATAACTCCACCATCGTAATTTTCAATGACTTGCGGATTAACTCCCTCAGCATTAAAATCAGCAGTATCCATGTGGGAGATGAAGCCAATCTTGCGTGTAAGGCTGGGATCATTAGCTGGTAAGGTACCAATAGCAAAACCATTTGGAAGGTAGTAGACGTTTTGCAGACCGACACGTTTCATTTCAGGAATAAGAACATTGGTCGCAAAATCTACCTGGCTTTGCGTACTTGGAGTAGTAGTAGAGTGTTCATCAGAACGCGTATTGACCTTAACGTAGGTCAAGAAACGATCTAAAAGGTTCGGATAAGTCATAAAAACTCCTTTAACAATCATAAAATAGAATGCAAACTTCGGAAAAACCTTATTCTGAAAATTTCATGAATTTTGAAAAAATATAATAATTCAAATTCAATAGACTTTCAAATGAAATTTTGGATATTCTAGAATAAAATATATGCATTGATATTTTATGAGATTTTTTTATTCTTTTTTCATTTTACCATAGAATAGTTTGAAAGACAAAGAAGAATCATACTCTTTTATTAATTAACATAATATAAAATTAATCATATTAATTGACACTGCGTGAACTTTATTGTACAATTATCTTGTAAATGTCCTAGATTGATATAGTAACAATATTAGTACATTCTAGTTAAGGAGAATAAAATGAACATTCGCTTCGATTTTAAGAAAGTTCAAATTATTGCACGCCGTTTAGTTACACTGTTAGCTATTCTCTTTTTGTGTGCTCCGATAAGTCTGTTAAATGCTGATTCTACTACAGAACCTCAGACAACCCTTCATAAAACAATTACTCCGATATCAGGACAGGATGACAAGTATGAGTTGTCATTGGATATCACGTCCAAACTGGGAACGGAGACCCAAACGGATCCCTTGGATGTTGTTTTAGTAGCAGACCTCTCAGGAAGTATGCAGAATCAGGATGTCCAATCTTTTGATGGACGGACGATCAGTCGGATTGACGCATTGAAAAATACTCTAAAAGGAACAAATGGTCGTAAGGGCTTAATTGATACCATTCTATCCAATTCTAATAACCGTTTATCTATGGTAGGATTTGGTGGGAAAATAGATAACCAACGTTACAATAGTTATTATCAATGGCCAGCTTGGGCGGGGTACTTTTCTGGTATTTCCTCTCATGATGATGCTAAGACAGTATTAAACTGGAGCAATGATGTTCAAGGAGCCAAAAGAATGGTTTCTAGAATGTCTGTTGATAATAGTGGTGATTCGATTGGTTACGAAGGAGGAATAGGTACAGGTACAAATATTGGAGCAGGACTTCAGTCAGCAACAGAATTACTTCAGTCAGCCAGATCAAGTGCAAAAAAGGTTGTTATTCTTTTGTCAGATGGTTTTGCGAACATGTACTACGATACTAGAGGTTATACGATCTACAATTGGAGCAATAATGATGGTGTAACAGAAATAGCTCCATCGTGGTATCAAACCAATCTAAACACGTTTACTGAAACAGTTTCTGGTTATCTTGCTCCCAAGATTGATGGATTTTATTCTATCAAATTCCGCTACTCTAATAGTACAGATAGTATTTCTAAACTAAAAGAGTACATTGGTAGTTATAATTCTTCCATTCCAAACGAAATATTATCCGCTAACAATGAAAGGGAATTGAGAGAACAATTTAAGGAAATCACCAAGAAAATCCTTCCCCTAGGTGTTCACCATGTGACCATCAAGGATGTTTTGTCCAAATATGTTCAACTTCTTCCCGATAACAGTTCAAATATTCGAGTTGTAAAAATCGAAAACGATAAAGAGGAAACCTTGGGATCAGATAAGGTTACGCTGGAAACAAGGAAGAATGAAAATGGTCTGGTCGAAGTAACAGCAAAATTTAATCCTAACTACATTCTTGATGATGGTGTGAAGTACGCCCTCAAATTTACTGTTACATCAAGTCAAGATGCCTTAGATGCCATTGCTGGTGATAAAAAACTAGAGGCCGGTGATGCTGAAGGTTCTGATGTCAATAAACTCTACTCCAATAAAGGTGCCAGTGTCACCTATTCCTATGGAATAGGCACCTACCAAACCAAGACCAAAGAATACTCTGACAACCCAACCTTTAAGCCTTCAGATCCATTAACGGTACCAGTGGAAGTTGAATGGCAAGGTGTGACGGGTGCGAGAACTGTTATTACAGCTGATCAACCGAGTAATGTTGAACTGAAACTGGTTCAAAAGAACAAGAACAGAGGTTCTGACAATCAAGAATATCGAAAGACCAATGTGAATGTTAGAAAAAACGTATCTAATGAAACGAGGAACTTTGAAAAAGTTGCCAAAGGATATCAATACGATTTAATTGCACCGGACGTCCCAGCCTTTACCAAAGAAATAAAAAATGTTGGTACAGAAACTAAACCATCCTTTAAGGTAATCTATAAACAATTGCCAAGTCTGACGATTAAGAAAGTGTTGGAAGCTGAAAGTAACTTGAACAAAGAGTTTAGAATTAAGGTAAAACTAACCTCTCCTGATTCTACGCCATTGAATGGAACTTTTGGCGAGATAACTGTTGTAAATGGAGAAGCGGAGATCCGTGTCGAAAAACGAAAACGTTGGAAAGGTATTCTAAGCTATCTTCCTCGAGGAACCCATTACAAAGTTGAAGAAGAAGCGGCATCAACGAACGGTTACCACGTTACATATGAGAATCAAGAGGGCGATCTGAATAAAGACGAGACCAGCACTGTTACGAATCACAAGCTTCCAAGTTTATCAGTCACAAAAAAAGTTACAGGCGTATTTGCCAACTTATTAAAATCCTTCAAGATTACCATTAACATCAGGGATGCTCAGAACAGTCCACTGAATGGAACCTATACTGCAACGGTGAATAATAAAAGAACCCCTCTGCAATTTACGAATGGTCGAGCGTCTATAGATCTCAGTAAAGACCAAACCATAAAAATTGATGGACTTCCACTCGATAGTCACTACACTATTGAAGAGGAATCAAACTCTTCTCGTGGATATCAGGTATCTTATGAAAATCAAGAAGGCAAACTGGATGGGGATAAGTCCGCGACAGTCACGAATAATAAGAATAGCGTGCCTGAAACCGGAGTTGACTTCCTCAGCAGTACACTCGTGTTAGGAATAATCCTTCCTCTAGGGGGAATCTTCTTTACAATCCTACTCGGATATCTAGTGGTACATAGGAGAAAATAATGCTACTTAAAAAGAAACATAAGAAAACAGTAACACAAGTCAATCGGGATAAGTCTCCGCCGAGTGTATGGGGAGATATCCTCTACTTAGTCAGTAAGCTTCTGATGGTTGGGTTTGTACTGGCCACCCTTTACTTTTTTGTCTTTGGACTATTGAGATACAATGACGATGGCATGAAGCCAGCCTTAAAAGATGGCGACTTGGTTGTCTACTATAGGTTGGATAAACGTTATTCGATTGGTGATCTGCTTGTCTATAGTTATAAAGGTAAGGAAAGAGTGGCGCGTGTCATTGCAACCGAAGGAAGTACGATCGATATAAACGAAAATGGTCTCATCATCAACGGTTCTCCTCAACAAGAGCAGGATATCTACAAAGAAACGCTGCTCTATAAGGAAGGGGCTACCTTCCCAATGAAAGTCCCAGCAGGACAACTCTTTGTCCTCGG